>JAADYV010000634.1 GCA_010092855.1 Chloroflexota bacterium
CTGTCCTGGATCAACGGTTCGTGGCCCAGCCCAAAATCTGCCGGGTTGATCAGCGCCCCGCTGCCGATGTCGTCCATCACCAGCACGTCGTGCTCGCGGGCCAGCGTGACGAGTTCCGCCAGCGGCACAGACTTGGTGAACCCAATCACGCGGAAGTTGGAGGCGTGCGCACGCAGAATAGCGGCGGTGTTGCCAGTGATGGCGTGGGCGTAGTCGCGGAGGTGGGTGCGGTTGGTGGTGCCGACTTCGACCATGATCGCACCGCTCTGCGCCATCACGTCCGGCACGCGGAACGAGCCGCCGATCTCGACCAACTGCCCCCGGCTGATGATCACCTCGCGTTCTTTGGCAAGCGCGGTGAGGGCCAGCAGCACCCCGGACGCATTGTTGTTGACGACCATGCCCGCTTCGGCCCCGGTGACGTCCAGCAGCAGCCGCTCAATGTGGCGGTCGCGTTTGCCTCGCACACCCGCTTCCAGCTCGTATTCGAGTGTGCTGTACCCCCCGGCCACGGCCAACATCGCGGCCAGCGTATCGTCAGAGAGCGGCGCACGTCCCAGGTTGGTGTGGACGATCACCCCGCTGGCGTTGATCACCGGGCGCAGGGTAGGACGGGCCGCGCGTTCCAGGTGAGCGGCGGCTTCGGCCAGCAATGTTTCCGCGTCCGGCACCCCCTGGCCGTTGAGCGCCATCTGCCGCGCCGAGTCCACGACCTGGCGCAGCGCGCGTACAGTCTGGTCATGGCCGAAGGCGGCTTGCAACTCCGCGCTTTGGCGTAACAAAGCGTCAATACTGGGCAGGTTACGTAGTGATGTCATGGGCAGATTATAGCATCGGGAGGGAAAAAACGCGGGCAACCACCTTTGGGAAGATGATCGCCCGCACGAAAGCTACAAAATGCCTACCAGAACGGGATCAGGGCTGTTCGTGATCGTGAGGCGTGTCATGTTCGGTATCCGCCGGGGCGTGTTCCGCATGAGCGTTGTCATGGTGCTCATCGCGGCCATGATGACCATCGTGCCCATTATGTTCGAACATGGGCAGGAAACGCAGCCCCAACGTGAACATCATCAGCGCATAGCCGACCACACCCAGCGAGACACCCCACTCCACAGCCGACGGCACATACTTCTGCACGGCGAACAACTCCGCTGCGCCGGGGGACCAGTCCATCGGCGCGATCAGGCCGGAGAGGGTGACGTTCCAACGGTTGGTGATGATGCCCGCCATCGCCAACAGCGCTGCCAGGACGATCCACATATCGCGGCGGCGCAGGCGTGGCGTCAGCAGAATGATGGCTGGCACCAGCGCCCCACCACGATCTCCAACCACCAGAAGGTGACACCGTAGGGCGTTGTGCTTTCTAGCAGGTTGGTGGATTCCACTCGCGCCGGCAGGTGGCTGTAGTAGGTCGTGGCCAGGTAGTCCCACAATTTCAGATACAAGTAGGCTAGCGTCATCAACCCGGCGAACATGGCCAACTGGTTGCGCAGTCTGGACGTTATCTGGCGTTTGCCGATCATATTTTCATAGAACACCGTGATGCCCAACGTGAAAGTTCCCCCCGCCGCCACCGCCGACAGGATAAACAGCACCGGCAGCGAGGGTTTGAACCAGATCGGGCGCGCCACCAGGACGCCGTAGGTTGCCCCTAGCGAGGACTGGTGCAGCAGCGACAGCCCCAGCCCGACTACTGATACCGCAGGGGTAAAGCGGTGCATCTGGTGCGCGATTTGCGGGCCGCGCTTGAAGCGTTTGGCGACGCCCTCGCTTTCCAGCACAGCCGGTCCCAACTCGAAGATCAGCACGGCGGAATAGAACATCACGCACATCGTGATTTCCCACAGCACCGAATGCACATTCCAAAAAACCACCGGGTGCCAGAAACGGTCCGGACGCCCGATGTCCATCACCAGGGCCAGCATTGCCGAGGTATAGCCCACAAAACCGACAAAGACCGCGATGCGCGCAATGGGCGCAAACGACTTGACGCGGAAGATATACACAATGGTCGACAGCGAAAATGCCCCCGCGCCCAGTGCAATGGCCGAAAGATCAACCGTGATCCATAGGCCCCAGGGCACGGTATTGGTCAGGTTGGTGACTTCCAGGCCAAACCACAATACCTGAATGCCAGCTATCAAGCCGATCACCAGCAGCGTGGTTAAGAACAGCATCCAGGCGCTGAAGACAGGCGCGCCCTGTACTTGCCGCCGGACGGATTGAGCCAAGGTTGTCATATCGCCATTCCCTCCGGAGGTACATAGTAGACGTTCGGTTCGGTACCCAGGTCCTCGCGCAACCGGAAGGTCGGCTGTTCATCGATGATCCTGGAGACTGGGCTGTTGGGATCGTTGAGGTCGCCAAACATGCGCGCCTGCACCGGGCAAACGTTGACACACGCCGGAGTTGCGGGCCGGTCGACGCCGGGCACCATGCCATGCGCCAGTCCCCGGTCGATGCGGTGCACGCAAAAGGTGCATTTTTCGGCCACGCCACGTGGGCGCTGGTCGATCTCGGCCTGGCCCCATTCACCCTGGTATCCGCTCGATTCCTCGCGCTTTTCCCAGTTGAAGGTGCGCACATCGTAGGGGCAGGCCACCTGACAGTACCGGCAGCCGATGCAGCGCTCATAGTCCATCATGACGATGCCGTCATCGCGCACGTAGGTAGCCTCAACCGGACACACAGACACGCACGGTGCGTCCTGGCAGTGCAGGCAGGGCCGGGTCATATGGAACGGCTCGCCGGTTTCGGTTACTTCGGGCAGGTAGACGTTCCAGCGCATGTCGTCCGGCACGTCGTTGACCGCCTGGCACGCATAGATGCAATATTGGCATCCGATGCACTTGCGCAGGTCGATCACCATGCCCCAACTGTGGCGGTGATCACCAGTGTGATGGTCGCTTTCGCGCACTACTTCGGGCAGTTCGACCGAGACTTCCGCTTCGATCAGATCCCGCAGAGCGTCGATCTCACTGAGTGCCACCGCAACGGCGACACTCCCGCCCAGGGCCGACATCGCGGCGATAAATTCTCGCCGGGTCATAAATTTATCTTCAGCCATAAGCCCCGCCTATTCTTCTTGTTCGACTTGTTGCTCATCGTCATGGGGTTGAGGATTACTGCGATTGAAACGCCCGGCCACAAAGATCACGATGCCGCCTACGACCACCCCAATGACCAGCCCCTGCGCCATACGCAACGCAGACGTGTTTGACCCCTGAGCTTTCACGGTGTCAACTTCGGCTTCCAGTTCCTCAATACGCACCTGCTGTCGGTGAAGCTGCGTATCCGTGACCAGACTGGCCAGCGGCTCGCCCTCGAGTTCGGCCACATTCAATTCCAGGTGACAGTCCAGACAGGCGACAGTTTCCACCATCCCGGAATGGCCAGTATTTTGCAAGGCACCGGTCTGGAAGTGGTCCGCTGGCAGTTCGCTGACCTGGGACGAACTGGCCAGGGATGTGCCCAGGTCTGCACCAAACCAGTGGCAGGTTTCACACCCCAGCGCCGTATGCTGTACGTGGGCATAGGCCACTGTCTCGTCTTCGTAGTCGTCTTGATTATGGCAGTTAATGCAGATCAGGTTCGACTGGCCGGGTGGCACCAGGTCCAGGTCAACGACGCCATCGACGCGGGTCAAATCCACAACCCGTTCCGGATCAAGGATGCGTAGCTGCTGGGGATGGGGATAGTGGCACGTCAGGCACGCCGCCTGCAAAGCCGGATCGTCCGTCAGTTGAGCGTGCATACTTTGGGACCACTCGTCAAAGGTGGTGGAGTGGCAACTCGCACAGACTTCGGCGCTGGGAGCCGGTACGGGCTCCTCTGGGTGGTTGGCTGGCGTTTCGCCATGACACGCTTCGCACCCAATGCCAACGTGGTCATAGTTGCCGGTGACAGCGTTGTACCCCGTCGTATGACAGGCCAGGCACGCCTGATTTTCGCCGTTGTCGCGCCAGATGTCCAGGAAAAGATCAGGATCATTCCAGGTGCGGGCGTGGACACCCTCGGCCCACGAGGGAACAACATCACGCTGATGACAGGCCTGGCATTCGGCAGGCTCATCATCAACCGGCGGATTTCCCTGTGCCGGTGAACTCGCTTCGGCCAGCACTGCGCCGATCACGCCAAATGCCATAATCACAAGCAAAGGCAGTAAGTAGCGGGAAAGAAAAGAAGCGTTCGGCATAAGCTTTCTTCCTCATTCATATGATAGGTCGTAGGTCCATATTTTCGGACGCGAAGGTGAACTCCCAAAAAACCGTTTGTGCTTCGCTTGCGCTAAACCCGGTATGGCGTGCCATGTAGAGCGATTGCACCGGGGCAAAAGCCACTATTGGAACTTGTACGACAATATGATGTTGTAGCGCAAGTTCAGCCGTGATGCTGGATACAAAACCCGCTCCAATGCCGACACTGACGGCCTGTACAATGGCTTCCGAATTCCACAAGGTCAGGTTAGACGGCAGCATATCCAGGCTCAAATCAGCCTCAGCCAGCGCGCGGTTCAGTGTGAACATGGTGCCAGAGCTTGGCTCGCGCAAGATTAGCGGGTAGTCTAGCAGTTCAACCGGATTGATGTTCTCGCGTGATGCCCAAACATGATCGGGCGGGACAATCAAAACTAGCTCATCGTCTGCGAAGTGATGGTACTCTATCGCCCGGCGCGGAACGCGCAGACTGCTGACCGCCAAATCCACTTTGCCTTCTACCAGATCGTCAAGTGCCTGCCCGCGCGGTCCCACCTGGCACGCAATTTTGACATCCGGGTGCCGTTCCTGAAAGCGCGCCATTATCCGGGGCAAGATATATTTTCCCGCCGCCGTGCTACAGCCTAACAGCAAATGGCCGGTAAGTGAACCACGTTGAGACGCCACAAACTCTTCCAGTAATTCCGCTTCTTTGAGTAGTTTGCGCGCTACAGGCACCAATGCTTGCCCCACGTCGTTGAGTTTGATATTGCGCCCCGTGCGCTCAAAGAGCTGTACCTTCAGGCGTTCTTCGAGAGCGTGAATGTGTCCACTCACCGCCGGTTGTGACATCTGTAACCGTCTGCCCGCTTCGGAGAAGTTTTCGGTTGCTGCCGCAACCAGAAAAACCTGTAGTTCATAAAGCTCTAACATAACTCATCGACAGTTTTACGTAGTTACGGGCAAGGTATATTTGGGCCAATATATCTTTGATAACAAATTCCAGGGGCGGTCGATATAGCCAAACATCATAAGAAAAGCAGATAAATGTTATTGCGTTGTATCAGGATATTCGATTAAACTGGGGGCTAGTGGGTTTTCTCACAGAATATACTTGGAGTCCCTATGAAAAAAATTCATAGCCTTTGGCTCTATGTGGTTGCAGGGGGCATATTGTTGATGGCAGCAGCGCTGTCGAGCTGTGCGCAAGACACCTCTGCCCCCGAGCTTGAATCCCCCGCCCCTACTGCTATGCCCGCAGGCGAATTGCCAGCCGGAGGAGACCAACCGGTGATGGTGGCGTCTGTGGATGTGGGAGGCGACGAGGCGTGTCTTGAGTGCCATACCGATAGAAACCGCCTGGAGGCGCTGGCTGTCGAGGAAGAAGGGGAGTCGTCGTTGTCTTCCGGCCCTGGCTGAGGTGGTGAAGTGTCTCAGGTTGAGGCATGGGAAAGTGTTCAGATCAATGCGGAAAGCTATGCAGCCGACCCACATTCGATGCTATTCTGCACAGATTGCCACAATGGGCAGTCGGTCGATGCGTTGCGCCCCATCAGCACAGACTACCCTCTCGGAATCACCTTGACGCCATTTGTGGACCGGGTCATGTTCACCGGCGCGCATACGGACATGTATGATCCGTTTGACTTTGCGCTGGTTGGCACCGATGCCGACTCGTCGAGCAAGTGTGCCACTTGCCATGCAGACGTCACGGTACATGGCCAAAACAGCCTGCACAACACCTTGCAGGGCTACGATACGATCTTGATGCAGCGCGCGCTCGATGGCGACTGGTCGCAAATCGAAGAGATGCAGACGTTCCACTGCAACAGCTGCCACGCTACCTGCGGTGAATGCCATGTCAGCCGACCCAACTCGGTCGGTGGCGGGCTGGTCGCGGGTCACACCTTCCAGGGCACGCCGTCGATGGGCGAAAACTGCACCGCCTGTCATGGCAGTCGCGTAGGGAACGAATACCTGGGCAGGTACGAAGACCCCAGGGGCGGCGTGTTGCCAGCCGATGTGCATTCTCAAGAACTGTTTTGGACATGCACCAATTGTCATACTGGCACCGAAATGCACGGTGCTGGTATGCAGACCGATGCCACCTGGCGCTACGATACCCCAGGCGAACTGGCGTGCCAGGCGTGCCACAGCGATGCGGAGAATGCTGTCGCGTTCTACATCCCGCCTGGTACCGAAACGCAGTTGCCGTCCCACCTTCCCGGCGGCTATGACTCACCAGTGGCTTGTGAATCCTGTCATAGCAATGTCGTCGGGGCGGAGTCCGAAATTCTGCCACATCTCGTACATAGCCCTGACCTGATGTCGTGCCAGACGTGTCATAGCCAGCCATACATCAATTGCACTAACTGTCACGTTGACCGTGCAAACGATGCCGGCATGACGCCCTACTATTCAGTTCAGGATGACTGGCTGGGTTTCTATATTGGTCGCAACCCGATCCAAAGCGAAGAGCGTCCATACCAATACGTTGTGGTGCGGCATGTGCCCATTGACGCAAACTCGTTTGACTACTACGGTGATGACCTGCTGATGAACTTCATGGACCGCCCCACCTGGGTCTATGCTACACCGCACAACATTATGGCCCCGGGTCGGACATGTACTGCCTGTCATGGCACCGATACCCTCTTCCTCACAGCGGACAAGGTCGCACCATCAGAGTTGGAAGCCAATCTGGATGTGATTGTGCCCGCAGCGCCATCAATTGAGTTGATGCAAGAAGGTTTCCAGCCATCGTCACCGACAGACGCAGAACCTGCAGACGAGCCAGCGGATACAACAGTTCCGGACACCGATGACGACGCTGATGCTAGTTTCTGGGGTGATGACGCTGCCGAGATTCCGGATTCCAGTGCACCAGCCGCTGACGATGATAGTGGGACAGACGCTGACACTGACTTCTGGGGGGATGGTGCTGTCGAAGAATCATCCGAAACTGACGAGCCAGCGGCTGAGGATGATGCTGGCTTCTGGGATCAGTAGGCGAGAAGTAGTGTAGTCGGGATCAAACCTCACGCAGCCGATCGTGGGAGGTTTGATCCCACAAACTAACCTGCTGTTAGGCTATATATTTTTTTAGGTTTGCGGCAGTATTGCCGTGAAAAAAATATTATTAATTTCCTCTATCGTAGGTAAGCTATCGGAGGCGAAACCACATATGCGTAAGTTGTCCTATATTCTCTTGGTGCTCACTTTAGTAGTGCCCCTGGCTATACCGTTTTCGGCGGCATTGGCCCAGGACGGTACAGGTGTCGTGGCGGCGTTGGAAGCGTATGTTGCCAATCTGCCTGCCGGGTACGGCAATGTCACCGTTGATGTGTTGATTGATGAAATCTATGAAAACCCGGAC
>JAADYV010000131.1 GCA_010092855.1 Chloroflexota bacterium
AGTTGGAACGACAAGGCACTGCAACTCAACACCATCACCGTCAACCTGGCCTACGAATTTGATGTGCCCGTGATCAACTTCTGGAAGGCGGCGCGCCCGCTGCCCACCTGCGGCCTGCTGGACAGCGTACACCTCAGCACCGCCGGGCCGCCCTATGGCGCATTTTTCACCGGGCAGGAAAACGAGGCCGGCTTCACGTTACGCAACCTGGTCACGCTCCAAACGCTGGACGCACTGCGCCGCAGCGCTGCGCAGTAACCGCCGTTATCCCGCCCAGAAAATCGAACCGCTGGTCCCCACATGCCAGCGGTTTATTTTTCCCCGAAACACGACCTCGTTGTGGGTATCGCTTGACTTGGAGCGCGCACCAACTTGTATGATGGAATCGTCACGGGAGGTGATATGGGACCCCAACGCACCATCGAACAGGCGGCCCGCGAAACGGGACTGACCACCGATACCCTGCGTTACTACGAACGCATCGGCTTGATCACGGATGTCGCGCGCGCCCCCAACGGCCACCGTCGCTACGATGACGACGACATTGTGTGGATTCTGTTCCTCAAACAACTGCGGGCAACCGGGATGCCTATCGCCCAGATGCGGCGTTTTGCGCAGTTGCGGCGGGAGGGCGACGCCACCGTCCCGCAACGCCGCGCAATGTTGGAGCAGCACCGGCAGAATTTACAGGAGCAGGTGCAGTCGATTACGGCCTTTATGGCAGTGATTGACGCCAAGATTTCACGTCACAAACAGCACGAGTTACGAATGAGGAGGAAACAAGCAGATGAGCGCACACCAGACCCGATGGCTTGACCAGATCAAAACCGCCAACAGCGCGTACCAGGCGCGGATCGTTCCCGGCAAACTACCGGTAGAACGTGCGCCAGGGCCTGCCGTTATCACCTGCATGGACCCGCGCGTGAATCTCGAAGCGATTGGTATTCCCGCTTTTGCAGGGGATGGTGCAGGAGCGTCACCGGTTCGCATCATCCGCACGTTGGGCGCAATGGCCGACAGCCGCTCACTGCTGGCAGGCATTTTCCTGGCCGGGTTTCGGGAGATTGTGCTGCTGGTGCACACCGATTGCGGCTGCCGCCTGGCCTATGCCAGGATCGACGTCATCGTGGAGAACATGCAGAACCGGTTGTCGCCCGCCGCATTCCAGGCATTCCGGGCCGACATCGGGGAACCATTTGCCGAAAAGCTGCGGACCTATCTGAAGGCGTTCCAGGACCCGCGCGCCGCCGTCGAGCGCGAAATCGACAGCATCCGGCGGCTGCCGTTTGTCCCCGACGACCTGATTCTGCACGGGCTGCTATACGAATTGGAAACGGGCCGGGTGGAGGTTGTGGTCAACGGCTACGAGTAGTATTCACTCCCCCGCCCAGCAAACAAAAATGGGGCATACATCATATGCCCCGCACGCGGACAGGTTTTTTCTCTGAGGGGTGGCCGCGTGCCTTTTTTGTTGGAAGAGTGTGAGCACCCTTCATGGTCTTTTACGCGCCGACTCTGCTAAAGTTGCAATATAGCAGTAAGGAGAGTCTCATGAACCACGCGGACCATGTGGCGCTGCTGCGTCCTGGCATCCCTACGCCCGGCGGCACCTGGGCCGACCTGGGATCGGGCGGCGGAGCGTTTACGCTGGCCCTGGCGGACCTGCTCGGTCCTGATGGGGAAATTCACGCCGTCGACCGCGACCAGGTGGCGCTGCTGCGGGCGGGGCGTGCCGTGCGCGAGCGCTTCCCGGCAGTAACGGTGCGCACCCACACCGCGGACTTCACCCGCGCGCTGGGTTTACCTCCGCTGGACGGCGTGGTGATGGCCAACGCGCTGCACTATGTCCAGCATAAGCGACCCGTGCTGGCACATGTGGCGCGGATGCTCAAGCCGGGGGGCCGCTTCATCCTGGTGGAATACGACACGGATCGCGGCAACAACTGGGTACCATATCCGCTGGCGTTCACCACCTGGAAGGGTCTGACCCGCGATATCGGCTGGGAAGACACGACCCTGCTCGCAACACGCCCCAGCCGCTTTTTGGGCCGCATCTATTCCGCACTGAGCATCCTGCCCTGATCATGCGCCGCCCTGCCCAAATGGGTAGGTTGCCCATCCCTTTTGCCAGCTGCCACCCCGCCGCTTTGCTGATCCCGCGCCCCCGCCGCTGATCGTATGATCGTGGTGTAGATTGCACTATCAGAGCAAAAGGGAGAAACAACCGATGCCAGACGTTTTACAGCAACTATCGGATGACCTGGTGGCGACGGTCAACACGGCAGGACCGCGCGTGGTCCGCGTGGAAGGGCGGCGGCGGATGCCCGCTACGGGTGTCGTCTGGTCCGCCGACGGCGTGATCGTCACCGCGCACCACGTCGTCACCCGCGACGACCGGCTTGGTGTTGGCCTGCCGGAGCGCGACACGATCCCCGCCACGCTGGTGGGCCGCGATCCCAGCACCGACCTGGCCGTGCTGCGCGTGGACGAGCGCAACCTGACTCCGGCGCAGTGGGCGGACGCGGACGACCTGACCGTCGGGCAGTTGGTGTTGGCGCTGGGGCGTCCCGGCCAGACCGTGCAGGCAACGCTGGGCGTGGTCAGCGCGGCGGGCCAGGCATGGCGCACCCCGACCGGCGGCCACCTCGACCGTTACCTGCAAACCGACGTGGTAATGTATCCGGGTTTTTCCGGCGGGCCACTGGTCGGGGCGGGTGGTTCGGTACTGGGCCTCAACACCTCGGCGCTGCTGCGCGGCGTGAGCATTGCCATCCCGGTGAACACCGTCCAGCGCGTGGTCGAGACGCTGCTGGCGCACGGTCACGTCCGGCGCGGTTTCCTGGGCGTGAGCGCGCAGCCGGTGCGGTTGCCCGAAACATTGGCGGAAGAACTCGACCAGGAAACGGGCCTGCTGCTGGTCGGCGTGGAGCCGGACAGTCCCGCTGGGGAGGGCGGCCTGCTGCTGGGTGACACCATCGTGGCCCTGGACGACGAGCCGGTGCGCCACATGGACGATTTGCAGGCGCTGCTGGGCGGCGACCGCGTTGGCGTGACGGTGCCGGTGCAGATCGTGCGCGGCGGCGCGATCATGTCCGTGGACGTCACCATCGGCGAACGCGGGTAGTTAGTTTTTGGTGATTGGTTGTTGGTAGGGGCGAATCACTAATTCGTTTGCCTTACCCTGGGCGATCATTGCCCCAACACGACCAACGTGCCGCGTTACGTAGGGGCGTATCGCAATACGCCCCTACCCCTCGTACAGAACGCTGGGCGACTGGATGTGGTTCG
>JAADYV010000635.1 GCA_010092855.1 Chloroflexota bacterium
CACCGGAGCGCCACCCGCTCGCCGATCACCGCAGGAGGTCCACCCATGACCCGTTCTCGCGCTGCCGGATGTTTGCTGATCCTGGTGCTGCTGGCCCTGGCCGGATTGACCGCCGCTGCCAGGGGCCGCGCGACTTATGCCCAGGACGTAGACAAGTCTCCCACGCACACGCTGCTCACCACCCCGGACTATGACGCCACCGCCGACGCCCTGGTCCAGACGGCGATTGCGGCCACGGCCACCCACTGGACGCGCACACCCACGCCCAACCTCGACGCGACGGTCCAGGCGCGGGTGGATGCGGCGATGACAGCCACGTTCGCCGCGCTAATGCCCACCGAAACTCCGCTGCTTATCTCGGTGCCTGGGAATGAGCCGCCGCTGCCATCGTTCGTGTTTCTGGGCGATGACGTTCGCTACGAACCGCAAAGCTGGAACAACCAGGGACCGGCCAATCTCAGCATGGCGCTGTCATACTTCGGCTGGGATGGGAACCAGGCGACGGCGGCGGCGTGGCTGAAACCCAACCCTGATGATAAAAACGTTTCGCCCTGGCAGATGGTGCGTTTTGTGAATGAGCAGACGCCCTACCACGCCCTGTATCGTGTGGGCGGCAGCGTGGACGTGCTGCGGCGTGTGCTGGCGGCGGGCTTCCCGGTCATCATCGAAAGGGGCTTCCAGCCTGCCGGGGAGGATTGGCTGGGCCACTACCTGCTGCTGCTGGGCTATGACGACGCTACCGGACACTTCCTGGCCTTTGACAGCTACCTGGGCAGCAATGGGGGCACCGGGTTCTCGCACCCCTACGCGGAGTTGGATGCCTGGTGGCGGCACTTCAACCGCACCTTCATCGTGGTCTATGACGACGCGCGCGAAGCCGACCTGCGTGCCGCGCTGGGGGATTACGCTGATCCCCAGTATGGGTACGAAATGGCGCTGGAAACGGCCCGCGAGGAAGCCACCCAGGATAGCAGCGATGGGTGGGCCTGGTTCAACATGGGCACGGCTTACATCGCGCTGGGAGATTACGAGTCCGCCGCAATCGCCTATGATCAAGCCTTTGCGCTCAACCTGCCCTGGCGGATGCTGTGGTACCAGTTTGGACCATACGAAGCCTATTTCCATACGGGGCGCTATGCTGACGTGATCGCGCTGGCCGAAACCACCCAGAGCATTGTGGCCAACATCGAGGAGTCGTACTACTGGGAAGGCATGGCCTATGCCGCGTTGGGCGAAACAGAGCCCACCATTCGCAACATCCTCATCGCCCTGGACTACAACCCCAACTTCTTCCCGGCGCAGGATGCCCTCGAACGCATCCAGAACGGAACCTTTACCACGCCGGTGCCCCTGCCTACGCGTACGCCAACACCCGGCAGCGGCCTGGAAATTGCTACTATCGAACCGGTAGCGACGTTTACGCCGGTGTCGCCGCCAGCGACCCCGACGGTTCCCGGTTTGCCATAATGGGCGCAGAGGGGAGCTTGTTGTCCGGCGGAATTGCGCGTCGATCTAAGTGATTGTATGCTTAAGACAGCATCGATAATTGAGCCATAGTTGGGGTGACATATGGCAGACCTCACCGGACAACAGCTCGGACAATACCTCATCGGCAAGCGCATCGGCAAAGGCGGCATGGCTACCGTTTACCACGCGCGTCAGGAGTCGATGGAGCGGGACGTGGCAATCAAGGTCATGGCGACCGACCTGGGCGAAGATGACGCTTTTGTCGCCCGATTCGAACGCGAGGCGCGCGTGATCGCGCAGCTCCAACACCCGCACATCCTGCCCGTCTACGATTTTGGGCGCGAAGGTGATCTGCTCTACCTGGTTATGCAGTTGGTGACAGGCGGCACGCTGCACGATTTTATGGCCCGGCGCACGCTCACCTTGCGGCAGGTGGTGGGCGTGGGGCGCATGATCGCGGCGGCGCTGACCTATGCCCACAAGCGCAACGTGATTCACCGCGATCTCAAGCCCAAGAACGTGCTGCTGGACGGCGAGGGGAATGTTTACCTGGCCGATTTTGGCATCGCGCGCGTGCTGGCCTCCGAAGCCGAGACCGTGCAGCGGTTGACGGCCACCGGCGCGATGATGGGCACCCCGGCCTACATGGCCCCCGAACAGTGGCAGGACGAAGGCGTAGACAACCGGACGGACATCTATGCGCTGGGCGCGATGCTGTTCGAGATGATCATCGGCCAGCCGCCCTTCAGCGCTGCGAATGCGCTGGGCGTGATGTACCAGCACCTGCGCACCCCGCCGCCGCCGCTGTATAAGCTGCACCCGCTGCTGTCGTCGGGACTGGATGCCGTGCTCCAGCGCGCGATGGCCAAAGCGCCGGAGGACCGGTATGCGGAGGCGGCTGAGGTTGCCGTTGGCTTGCAGCGCGCGGTGCAGGCCCTGCCGTCACATCTCATCGACCGGCCCCTGCCGCGGGTTCCCGCCGAAAAGCTGCAACAGTTGCGGCAGCAGCCCGCCACCCAGCCCGCGCCATCGGAGGAGGAAACGGGCGACACGGTATTTGACACCGACTGGGAACCCGCCACCCTGCCTCCGACCCCGCCGGACAGCTCGCGTCCGAGTCCCATCGTGCCGATCAGCCCGCCCGACCGGCCCGATCCGCCATCCGGGGATGCTGCCGGTGCTGCTGGTGCTGCGCCGTCTGCCGCAGATGACGACTCGATGGTGTGGGTGTGGGTCGGCATGATCAGCTTCGTGGCCATCATCGCGGTGGTGGTCGTGGTCGCCCTATTGCTGATGACGCGCGACGAGGGGGATGGCGATGATAGTCGCGATTCAGGCGCGCGGGTGTCGGAGTCCGGGGGCAGCGCCCCACTCCGGCAGCCCACCAGCCCCAACAATGCGGTCCCCACCTGGACGCCCAGCCCCAGCCGGACACCCAGACCCACGTCCACCCCGGTAACGCCTACCCGGACGCCCTTGCCCAGCGAGACACCCTGTCTCTTATACACATCT
>JAADYV010000132.1 GCA_010092855.1 Chloroflexota bacterium
GAGGTCGCGCGCGGAATCCCACTCGCCACCCACCATCCCGACCAGGCAAATCCCTTCCAGACCAGTGGTTGCACGCCTTTCCAGGCGCAAGTATGATCAACCTCATGAACCTGGGAGGTAAGCCCTGTGTCCGAAACCGTATCCCCAATTGATGCTGCAGCTCCCGATACGCCCGCACTGACTCGAACGCTGCTGGTTACCCTGGCCGTGATCGCGGCCCTGGCCATTGTCGCCCGCGCCATCCCGCAGCCGCGAACCATCGACGACGCCTTTATCACCTTCCGCTACAGTCGCAATATCGTCGACGGCAACGGGTTTGTTTATAACCCTGACGAACGCACGCTTGGCACGACAACTCCCTTCTTCACGGCGCTTATGGCCGCTATTGGCTGGGTGACAGGCAGCGGGAGTTATCCCTGGTTTGCGTTGTGGGTCAATGCCGCTGCAGATGCGTGCACCGCTGTACTGCTGGCCTTGATTGCCTACCGGCTAAGCGGCAAAACGATCCTGGCTGCCATCCTGGGTGGAATATGGGTCATCAGTCCCATGAGCGTCACCTTTGCTGTCGGCGGCATGGAAACCAGCGTCGTCATCCTCTGGTGCGTAGCCACGATCTACGCTTACCTCCACCATTGGGACCGCTGGATGGCCGTGTTTGCGGCGCTGGGCATTCTCACGCGCATCGATGCGTTGATCTGGGTGGGTCCAATCCTGGCGCACCATGTCCTGATGCATTGGCGTGCCACCCGTGATACAGAAGAAACGGGATGGCGGTACTGGTTGGCGCGAGTTCCCTGGCAAAGCTGGCTGATCTTTGGTCTTGTACTCGCCCCCTGGTACCTGTTCAGTTGGACCTATTTTGGCACATTGATATCCCGCTCGCTTAGCGCTAAGCGCGTGGCCTACGCCGTTCCGGACCTGCACGCCTTAACGCGCCTGCTTCAACACGTAGCCACCCCGTTTTTCGAGCATCTTGCCTTTGGTGTACCAGGGATTGTGGTCGGGTTGGTGCTGTATCCTGGCCTGGCCGCCAGTGGCACCCTGTATGCCAGCAAACGGTTTCCACGCCTGCTGCCCTTCCTGCTGTACCCCTGGCTGTACGTGATCGCGTTCAGCATCATGAACCCGCTTATCTTCCGCTGGTACCTCGCCCCGATCCTGCCAGCATATTTCCTGGCGATCCTGTTAGGTGTATGGGCATTGTCGGAAGCTGCTGCCACCGCCGCGAAACGTGCACGGGTCGCCCCGGGCGCGCTGGCCGTTGCAGGGACCATTTTCGCCACATTAGCGCTCAATGCCTGGACCCTGGAACCCGATCACGGTCCAGACCGCCCTGCGCCCCAGATGGCGTGGCACGACATCGAACTCAACTACAAGAAGATGGGCGAGAAACTGCGCAGCGACTACTGCGTGACAGCCGATACCGTTGTGTCCGCAGGCGACATCGGTGCAGTGGGCTACTACAGTCGCGCAACGATTCTGGATACAGTAGGCCTGATCACACCGGAAATGTCCGAGTATTACCCGTTGACCGAAGACCTGCTCCAAGATGATCAAAACTACGCCGTACCACCGGACATCATTTTCGACCACGAGCCAGAATATATCGTCTTTATGGAAATGTTCGTGCGCGACGGCTTAATGGGCGACGAACTGCGGCAAGACTTTCAGGCATTGTATGACGAAGTGTACGTAATCCCCACCGACTATTATGGCGATGGCATGTTGCTGTACCAACACGTGTCAGCCAACGCGTGCGATATTGACTCTGCTGCACCGTGACCCGGACTGGCATCGACCGAACACCCTTTTGCCGCACTCTCGCACAGAATTGCGGTGTGACACGCTATGCTGGTTGAAGTACAATCTTCCACTGGCTGCGTGTTTAATCATATTTAAAATCAGGTTAATAGCAATTTAAAGCGCTCACGTTAAACCAACTCGGCACCAAACAACAACCAATGTCACCATTCGGGAACTCTAGCTATGACAACGATGCCCATGAGTCAAACAGAGCAACCAATCACCAGAGAGCAAGAACTACTGGTCGGGAAGCGTCGACGCCAGTTGCAGGAGGCACTAACCGGCTATCTGTTTGTGCTTCCGGCGGCGATTGCGACCTTTGTCTTCGGGCTGTGGCCCGTTATCTCTGGTTTTTACGAAAGCATAAAATCAGGCTGGCCGCTGACAAATTCGTATGTGGGTTTGAACAATTACGTCCGCTCGCTGGGCAACATCACGTTCATATTGCTTTTTGCGCTGAGCTTGATCTTCATTTACCTCGGCTACCGGTCATGGCGCGCCGCCTACATACACCAACAAGAAACGGGCGGCAACCTGTGGCTTTACATCCTGCCAGGGCAATTGATTGGCGCGGGTCTGGCCGTGCTGATCTTCCAGTTTGTGACCGGCACCACCGAATACGACTGGGTACCAGTGGTTCTATTGGTGATAGGGGTCGGTGGTTTCTATACCGTTGACCGCTGGCAAACATCACCAGAGACCAAACCGCAATCAGTAAACGATATCGGCCTGTCCAGCCTGGTGTTTGTAGCGATGCTGGTATTGTGGATCGTGATGGCCGTTGGCTACTCTGGTGAGCTGGACCCGGCATTGCTTCGCTTTGGACTGCTGGTGTCTGTTGCCGGGATAGCGGTGTTTACTGTTCAATTCCTGCTGCGAACGAATAACGCGCGCTTGGCGCAGTTGACACAAACCGTGGAACGCTGGATACCTGTCGCGCATTCGCCACTCGACAACCGCAGCCAGAAACTGGTTGACACCATCCTGGGGTGGCTTGTCTTTGGGGGGATTGCGGTGTTGTGGGTAGCTGCCAGCGAGGTCGCCTCTGGCCTGATCACCACCCGCTTTTTAGTCTGGTCAGCAGAACTGGCGATCCCGGTAGGCCTGCTGTTTTATGTTACCAATCGCATCAGTGGCAATCGGGCCCGGCGACAGGCAGCCACCACCGGCCTGGAGCGTGTATCGGCGGAGTGGGCCAACGACTTGCCCGAAGTACAGCGCCTCAGTCTGATGATGCTGGTGTACAGTGTGGTTGTCGTCGTGTTGGTCGTCGCTGTGGGATTAATCTTCGTCGTGCTGGGTTTACCAGGACTGGGCATCATCATTGCAGTTGGCGGGCTGGTAGGGCTACGCATGGCCGGTGAACGGTATTGGGCAGCATTCGAACAGATAGCTAACCGAATATCGCCCCGCCCCTTCCCAGAAGATGCCTTCAACGCCGCGCGGCAGATGCGCCAGTATCGCAATCGCCAGATACGGCGCACAACTGACTACGGTGTTTTAGGCGTGGTGGTGCTGGCGATGGTCGCCGGAATCGGCATCAGCTTGCTGGGGTTAGTCGGGGGACCAGAATGGGTATTCTTGCTGCTGCTGCTGGCACTGTTCTACCTGGCCGGTCAGCGCGCGCGGCGTATGAAAAACACGCGCTTCATCGGAGCCAGCATCTCGATGGGCACGCTGATGCTGCTGGCTATTTTGCTGGCGCGGTATACGGTGGCGCAAATGGAAGACGATATTGAACCCGCGCGCGATATTGCAGTGCTCATCTTCAACGAGCCAGTGCTCGATGCGACCGTGCCTGCCACCGACTCGGAGCTAGAAACCGATACCGGTGTACAGGGGTTGTCACCCGATGGTGACGTGCTTGTCACCGTCGATGTTGATGGCGAGACTATCGAGGCTCCGCTCGCCGCCGCCTACTGGCAAGAGCTGCCCGTCAAACGCATCAAGGGCATTATGGCAGAATTCACCAACGGCACAAAGGTACTGGTCGAACTGCCAGACGGTACTGTCACCGAAGGGCAAATCAATGGCAAAACGCAACTGACCTTCACCGCCAATCGCCCCGAAGCCGTGCGTCAGGTCGACATCTATTCGGGTCTGGACGTGGGCGAAGGCGTGCTGCGCGCCGAAGGCTACACCGAACCCTTGATGCGCCAGGTATATGCCGCACTCGTGTTTTTCCTGGGCATCGGCACGATCTACGTCATGACCATGGTGCGCCGTCAGGTCGACGAAGACTACGAACCAGACGTCGTGCGGTCCATGTTCCGGGGCATATCGGGGGCACTGTCGGGGTTGTTGGCAGCAGTATTGGCCTGTCTACTCCCGGCGGTCGGGTTGGCAGCCGACCGTTCATTGGACACGTTTCCGGTTGCCACCGTGCTCCTGACCGCTGTCACACTGGTGGCCATCTACGCCCTGTGGCGCTGGTTTTCCCGGCTGGACAGCGCGCGGCAGGAGGTGCAGCTAGCTCGTCTGCAAACGATAGACAAGGGGCTACAATACCTGTATCTCGGGTTGTTGGTGGTGCTGCCATTGTTTGTGGTCGGTATCCTGCTTGATTCCGAACTGGGCCTCTTCCCGACAATGACTGCAGTCTTCGTCGTATTGGGGTTGGTTAGCCTGCGCTGGACTGTCCCCTGGCTGGTGGATCAGCACCCCAGTGTACGCCGCTGGCTGTATTGGTCGCGGGTGCTGATGACCATCGCCGTGCTGCTCGCGTTCTTTTACCTGATCGGCGCGGCACGGCTGAGCCAGCAAGCGTCCTCCGGCATGGCCGCGCTCAGCGAGGAGCAGTTCGAACGCGCCTACGAGTTTGCATCCGGCGAGGATCGTCCGGTCAACCTGTATGCCGGTAGAATTTCCGCCCAACTGCGCTATTGGCCCCAGTTTTTCCTGGTGGCAGTCGGCGCGATGCTGATCGGGATGGCATACCTGGTCTGGCAAAGTGCACAGAAGCGCGAAACGCCGCTGGGCTTTGGTATGACCATTTTGCTGGCCGTGATGATGATGGTCGGCGGCTGGCTAACCCTCAGCGAATTGCCCAGTGCGCTGTCGCTGGCCGGACGTGAAGCCGAGGAAACGTCGAAGGCGCTGACACGCACGGCAATGTATTCACTGGGTACGGTGCCGGTCCAGTTGGTGTTGGGGTTATTCCTGGCCTACCTGCTGTTCTCCGAAATTTCCTGGGGCAAGTCGCTGTACCGCGTGATCTACTTCATGCCCTATATCGCGCCCAGCGTGGCGACATCCGCCGTATTCCTGGTGATCTTCAGCCTCGACGAAAAGAGCCTGGCTAACCGAGTGCTAAGCTGGCTGGGGATCGGCAAACTGGAGTGGCTTAAAGAACCCGACGGAGTCGTGCGCGTATTCTTCGAGCACGTGATTGGCGGAAACCCCGATACGATCCCTAACATGCTGCAAGGACCTAGCCTGGCGCTGACCACCGTGATCCTGTACAACATCTGGGTGTTCGCCGGGTATAACGCGGTTGTCTTCCTGGCCGGCTTGGGTGCTATTCCCTCGGAGCTGTATGAAGCTGCCGAAGTAGACGGCGCGGGGCGCTGGTCGCGCTTCCGCAACATCACGCTGCCGCTGCTCTCGCCCACGACGTTTTTCCTGTCGATGCTGTCGATTATCGGTACCTTCAAAGCCTTTTCACACATCTACGTGCTGCGCAGGCAAGCAGTGGGGAAAGAAATCGACACCATGAGTGTCTACATTTTTAATTCACTCTATTCAGCGAACGATCCAGGATATGCGGCATCGTTGGCCTTCACCCTTTTTGGCGTCATCTTGATCCTGACGTTGGTGCAAAATCGTGTGGCACGGGAGCAAGTGTTCTATGGCTAGTACAACGGCAAAAACCCGCGCGCAGGCCCCTGTCTTTGACCGCGAGACTCCCCAGGTGACAACGGCTGCTCCGTCACGCCTGCGAATGCCGGTCCACCTTAACCTGTTCCGAATTCTGGTATACGTGTTGCTCACGCTGGGTGCAGTGTTGTTCGTGATGCCGTTCTTGTGGATGATCAGCACCTCGCTGCAAACCAAAGGTGACATTGCCCAGGGGCGCTTTATCCCCACGTTCCAGTTCATCTCTATCACGCATGTCGACGAGGAGTAGCTGGACCGACCCTTGCAGGATTTCTTGAACGCAGGGGAAGCGCCACCCTATCTTGAAAGCGTCGAGGGGCAGATCGAGAACCGCCGCCAACTGCGCAACCTGTCGGTGCGCGAATATTTGCGCACAGCCAAGATCGGGTATGCAGAACTGCATGTCAAGATTGACATCCCCTTGGTAAACCGCATCTGGAAAGCCGACAGCCACTATGTGGTGGTCGGTGGAGCGGCCCACTATATCGAAGCCTGGGACGAGTCGAATTTCTCCAAGTACTTCTTTAACAGCGTCAAGATCGCGGCGATCACCATCGTCGGCCAGACGGTATCATCTATCCTGGCCGCGTATGCTTTCGCGCGGATCGACTTCCCAGGGCGTAACCTGTTGTTCAGTCTCTTCCTGGCGACCATCTTTATCCCAACGATGGTCGTGCTCATCCCTAACTATCGCACGGTGTACAACATCAACCGTTTTTTCACAGATGATTTCGCCCGGCTGCAAGACGAATGGATCAAACGCGACTCGATTCCCGATTCAGTCTACGAGCGGGACACCTACCGCACCGACGAAGAAGCACTGTATTTCCAGAACACGGCTGAGTATTTCGGCCTCAAGGACGTGCGCAAAGCGATCGCCGATCCGCTGTACGAGGTGGTCGACGCACTGGGCATGACGGATACACTGGGGCTGGGCAAGTTCCTGACCATCGACAAACCAATTACGTGGAAGTGGATCGACAACTGGCCGGCGCTGGTGTTCCCCTTCCTGGCCAGCACCTTCAGCATCTTCTTGCTGCGCCAGTTCTTCATGCAGATTCCCGAAGACTTATGGGACGCCGCGCGTATTGACGGCGCAGGACATTTCCTGTTCCTGTTCCGCGTTGTCGTGCCCATCTCGCGCGCGGCCATCATGACCACTATCATCTTCACCTTCATCGGCACCTGGAACGCGCTGGAATGGCCGATCCTGGTGACATCCACCGATGCCTGGCGACCGATTTCCTACGGGTTGTATTCCTTCACCACCGAAGCAGGCACCGATCCCAACAAGCTCATGGCCGGATCGGTGATCACGCTGATCCCGGTGCTGCTGCTGTACCTGTTTGCGCAGAAGCAGTTCACCGAAGGTATCGCGACCACCGGCTTGAAGGGCTAGCTAGCGCAACTATTAGACAACCTTGCGAAACACTGCGGAGGTGGCCCATTCCACCTCCGTTTGCGTTCTGACGGGCGGTTGCCTGGGGTGCGAAAATGCTAGCAAGATCGCGCACAGCCTTGTACAATGAGCAGCATATTCCGAAGCATAAATGGCAACCAGTTATGTGGCAACGCACCGCGTTAATTCTTATTGTAATCGTTGTACTCTCCACGTTTTTTGGCCCCAGGCCCACCGATCATCCCACCGCTGCTCAAGACAGCAACGCACCATGTGGCGTAGTCGAAGGCTTCGACTTTCCCGTGCCAGACATCGACATCGAATACCCGGACTTCGGCATTTACCGCGTGCGCTTTGGCGGACTGCACACCGGGATTGACGTGGCATTCGAACAGCTTGGGATGCCAGTACGAGCCGCGGCACGGGGGCGAGTCACCTATAGCGATGTCGAGGGGTGGGGCACGGAAAAAGGCGTGGTCGTCATCCAGCACACGTTCCCAGACGGCACCCTGGTCAACACACTCTACGGTCACATGGAACAACTCAACGGGTATTCCTTCCCGTATGTCGACCAGTGTGTTGATCGTGGTGACGTGATCGGTGCTATTGGCTCGCCATCGTTGGGGCTGCCGCACCTGCACTACGAAATCCGCACGCGCTACCGCTACGAAGGGGGACCGGGCTACACTGAAGTCAATCCGCTGGAACTGGGCTGGCTGCACCCCGTCGATTTTACGTTTCTGGCGCGCATTCGCGTACACCCGGCTTACCTGGGGGACTTTTCGCTCCTGGAAAGCCCCACGCTGCCGCTGCTGGATATGCAAGACGGCAGTTACATCGTCACTCACAATCATCACATTGAAGGCGTTTCAACAACAGGCGAGGTGCAGTGGCGCTTCGATACCCTGGGCAGCGTTTCGGGCATAGTACGTCTGAACGATGGGCGCGTGTTGTTCACCACGTCATCAAACCAGGTGTTGGTGCTCAACAACGGCAGCTACGACGCTTTGTGGGATATGCCACGCCCATTCCGGGTAGGTCCCGCGCTGCTGGGTGATCTAGTGGTCTTCGTCACCGAGGAAAACACGCTTGTGGCGCTAACGCCCGACGGCGCTGTAGTCTGGGAATCCAGCGCGCTTCCGGCTGACGTGCTGCGGTGGGCAGTCAACGGCGATCGGCTGGCCATTTCGACAACCAATAATGAGTTATTTGTCGTGGCCGCAGCGGGAACGGTGTTGTACCACAACGTTTTTGCGGGGCCAACGGTGCCCGCTGCGTCACCCGACGGGGGATTCTGGCTGCTTAGTGGCACGACAGTGTGGCATCTCGATCAAGAATTCGCGGCGGTGCCCCGTTTTGAAACGCGCGACCAGCTCGGCGCAACAGCGGAGGTCCTCTCCGCGCCATCCGGGATGCTGTACGTCTATCCGGGTGAGGGTCGCTCGCTGTACGCGTATTCCCCAGCGGGCGATTTGGTGTGGATTGCCTACATGCCCGGCAACCACTTGCGACCACCGCACTTTGGGTTAGGCGGGGGGCAGCATATTTATGTCCTGACGATGGACGGTCAGTTGCTGGCTTATGCCACCAGTGATGGCCGCTTGTTAGGACAACTCGCGCTGTACGATGGCGGCATCTACGGCGCGGCATCGACCCGCTGGCTGCACGTGAGTTCTGAGGACGTCGTCACCTTTAGCAGCGGTTTCCTCTCCGTCGTCACGTTGGACGGGTTGGCTTTCGCGAATGTAGCCGATTGAATCCAGCAACCGCTAACGCCAGGGATTGGGTTGTTTGATAAAGCGCGCTTCGATTCCGACGTTCCGAAACCAGGCGGGAAGCTGGTCGCGTAAAACGATCATCTCGCTGGCGTAGTGTGACAATCCCAGCAAGTTCATGGGCAGTTGGGGCACCAGTTTGCGCATGGCAGCGCGCTGCTGGGCCGCGTATTCATAGTCCCCCACCAGCCACCAATGCCCGGTGATGTACGTATCGCAGCCCAGGTCAACTGCCTGCTGCAAATGCTGGGCATTGTCGCCCCCACCAGGAATGACGGCAATATGCTCGACAGGTTGTCCATTGAACCGAATCTGGTTGTACCGAATGTAGGGTAAATCGGTGACCGCCGCCAGGTGTTCGGCAAAATCTCCAAATGCCACATCATGGACCTTGCCGTGCACGCCTTCGAAGCGGCCATGATGCGGCGCAAACCATTCCCAATCGCGCAGTTTGATCGTTTTGGCCAGCGCTACAATCGTGCTGATTTCCGGGTGACAGTCCAGCGGGGCATGGCAGCCGTAGTAACTGATGTAATGTTCGCGCATGGCCTCCAGCTGGTCTTCACTGATGCCCAGAAAACCACGCCCACTTTCTTCAAAGTCCGCCGGATGGTGAGCGTAGATCAATGCTCCCGGCGCACCGCGCTCCAACTCGAGCGCCAGGATGGTATCGAGCACGTCCTGGTCGGGAAACACAATCAGGTATACCCGGTCAATCTCTTCGGTGCTGTTGAGCATCAAGCCATTCCAGGGCCCCTGGACAAACTCCGGTAGCGCATGACGCTGGTAAACCCGCATGTCGCCGGGTGGAATGATGGTATGCCACAGCTCGCTTTCGTCGAAAGTATCGACTTCAAAATAGGCGTCTAGTTTGTTAACCAATTCTGCCTGGTTCATGAATCCCCCTTGCGTTGCTGTACGTAATCGCGCGCTTCTGCTTGAACCAGCTCAATGATCGCCGATATCGTTGGATCGGCGGGCGTTTGTGGCAAAATGTGCACCAACCGCGTCTTGATGACAGTTGCTGTGGGCCAGGCCAGGTCCACACGCGCCAGTGCACCCTGCGGCACGTCACCCAGCGTCGGTAACGGTGCACCAGGACCGGGCAATGTGGGCGCAGACCGGTCGATGACAACACCGGGTTGGTCAGGCGCAAGCAGCACTGGGCCGCTGGCGAGGTGCAGCGTTGTGTCTCGTTTCGTCAAGTGCGCGGCGCGTCCCCACAAGATAATCGACATCATCACCCGGCCTGCCAGATCACGCAAAGATGCGGGCGGGATCGAAACTTCTTCCGGCCCGCCAACCAGCGCCGCATCGTATCCCATGCTGTCTAACACGATCAGCGGCGCACGACCTTCCGTCGCTGGGCAAATCCAGGCGTCCAGTGCACAGGTGTCGCCCAGGTCTAGCAGAACCGTCACCGCCGCGGCGCGGCGCTCAGCCTGAACCAACGTCGCCAGGCGGGGAAGCAGTTCCAGTTTTCCGACCAGATTCGCCGTATAAAGCAGTGTAATGGTTGAAACGTCAGCCAAAACGTTACCTCAAGACTCTTCGCTGGCCTCTCATTGTAGCGGGAATGTCGCCCGAACCCCAAATGCTCCCTACGGCGAAAAAGCAGAGGGGCATGGCATCCCCCCCTCTACCACGTCTGACTGGTTCACGCGCCGCGGTTAGTGGCCCTTCCATTCCGGCTTGCGCTTGTTCAGGAAGGCGTCCATGCCCTCTTTCTGATCCTCTGTGGCGAACAGGGCATAGAAGTGATTGCGTTCGTAGGCCAGGCCCGCCGTCAGCGTGGTTTCCAGCGCCATGTTGACCGCGTCTTTGGCCAGCCGGATCGCAACCGGGGCGCGCGCCGCGATTTCGCCGGCCAGCTTGATGGCAACCTGCAAGTATTCGTCCACCGGCGCGACCCGGTTGACCAACCCGAAGCGTTCCGCTTCTTCTGCCGATAGGCGGCGGTCGTTGAGCACCATCTCCATCGTCAGCGCTTTGCCGATAGTGCGCAGCAAACGCTGAGTGCCACCCGCGCCGGGAATCACGCCCAGGTTGATTTCAGGCTGCCCAAAAATGGCGCGCTCAGACGCTACGATCATGTCACACGCCAGCGCCAGCTCGCAGCCGCCGCCCAACGCAAACCCACTCACTGCCGCAATCACAGGCTTCTGGATATCGCGCAGCCGTTCCCAGCGGTCGATAAACGCCAGGTTCATCATCTCCACCGGGGAAGCCTGCGCCATCTCACTGATGTCGGCTCCAGCGGCAAATGCTTTTTCGTTGCCGGTGATGATCATGCAGCCGACAGCGTCGTTGGCGTCCAAGCGTTCTAGCGCGGTCATCAGTTCGTCCATCAGCGGGCCGTTGAGTGCATTGTAGGCTTTGGGGCGGTTAAGCTGGACGAGGCCCACGCCCTCGGCAGGCTGTTCAACCAAAATATTCTCGTAATCCATTTGTATTCGTCTCCTTTTTGTATAACGTATTTGAGACGCATTATAACAGCGCTGGGAGCCCAAAAGAAATCAGCGCCGGGGGGGCGCTGGCAGAGAGAGACACGTCTGACGAAGGCAACCGCAGCCGTTAGAGCGACGCCACGCGCTTGGCTACCCGCAAATGCTTGGGAAAGTGGGGCAAATACTCGGAAAACTGCGTATAGCGCCCGTCATTGAATTCGGAAAGATAGCGTTTGAGCACGCTGATCACGCCCGGCAGCAGCGTCAGACCGTGCACGCGATTTTCCATCAGGATGTAGGCTTTGGCTTCCTGAAGATTGATCGCTTGTTCCAGGAACAACGCCACCGCGCCAGCCACGAACAGCCCGGTAAACTGATCGCTCCAGGTGGGGTGTTCCTCGCGGAACTGGTTGCCAACCGGCAGCGGCTTTTCGGCCACTGGCGCGACAGCAGCCGCGTTCTGGCGCAGATACGACACCATCAACAGACGGCCATATTCCGCCAGTGCGCTGCGGTAAATATGCGCGGCATCTTCATCAAAGGGCCAGGGCTCGTTGTCCCCCCAGGCAATACGCGGCGGGGCCACGCAAAACAGTTCTCCATCCAGCCGCACGCCAATCTCGGTGTCGCTGGGATATGAGATATTGGGCATAAACACCAGTTGCTCGCTAATCTCACCGACAAACGGCTTGAAGAAACCGTACAGGTCTGCTTCCTTGATTATCTTTTGCGCCTGTTCGTGCGCACGCTGCCAGACTTCGGTTTCTTCCGCCCACCACGCCTGCATTTCCGTCTTGGCGTAGAAGTCGGCCAGCTGTTCCGCCCAGTGCAGCGGTGCCCACGGAACGGGCTGCTTCGGCTTCATGGCCGGCCAGGACAGGCTAAGAGCGTAGCTGTAGATCGCTTCGAGCGGGGTACCCTGGTCAAGCAGCGTTTGCAGTGAATGAACGGCGGGATGATCGAGCGCGAGCTTGGCACGTTTGGAGGTATTGCGCGCATGAACATGCGCCCGGTGGCGACGGCGTTTTTGCTCGGTGTCCGGCCAATTGGTGGCCGACAGCACCGCAGACATCAAACGGGCGCGATCATCAATTCGAACTTCAATTGTTCGTGCGGTCATGTCTGGTCCTTGCAGTGCTCGATTTGGTGCCCAAGTGTACCGGTATTCTACAGTGTCACCCGGCAGGATTCAACTCCTCAAGTATTATGGCAGGTGTTCACCGCCGGCGACGGTGATGGTTTGCCCGTTGACATACGACGCCGCATCCGAGCATAGAAACAACACAACTGCGGCCACTTCATTGGGGGTACCGGTGCGTGCTTGCGGAATCTGCTGGGGATCAACGGGTTTGGGCTCAGGCATGATGTTGGCGTAGCGCACCGCGTTAACGCGCACGCCCTTAGCAGCCAGTGCATATGCGGCATCGCGAGTCAAACCAAGCAGCCCCGCCTGGCTGGTAGCAAAGGCGGTACTCACGCCGTGCACAGGCGACCCCGAGGTGCCGTCCACGTTTACGATCACGCCGCCGCCGTCGTCGGCCATGACGCGCGAAGCCAGTTGGGTGCAGAAAAACGCGCCAGTCAGGTTGATCTCGACGATACGCCGCCAGTCATATTCATCTACCAACAGCAGCGAGGTTTCCTTGTGCACGCGGGCCGCATTGATCAGAATCTGCAATCCGCCGAGTTGTTCGCGAATCGCTTCGATCATGGCGGCTACCTGGAACCGGTTGGACACGTCGGCGGTCCACGCAATCGCGCGTCCATCCGCTGCCTGGATCGTTTCCAGCACCTGGTTAGCGCGGTCCGGGTTAACGTCGTGCACACAGACGGCAGCGCCCGCCCCGGCCAATACCTCCGCAGTAGCGCGCCCCACACCACTGCCCGCCCCGGTAACCAGGGCTACGAACCCCGTCAAATCCACACTAAAACGCGGCATGTCTACTCCTCCCAGTAGCAGACAGGAGCAGCTTCTCGCGTTGCTGCCCCTGTGCTGGTCATCTGCAATGGGTTGTTGTTGTCCGGCGAACCGCCAGCAGTTCAGGGACCTCGAGTAGTCCCACCCCGTCGAGATTACGCAATCGTCACGTCGTCCGAGAGGTAAACGTCCTGGATCGCGTTCAGGATTTCCACGCCCTCTTCCATCGGACGCTGGAAAGCCTTGCGACCGCTGATCAGGCCCATGCCACCCGCGCGCTTGTTGATCACGGCAGTGCGCACGGCCTGCGCCAGATCGTTCTGGCCCGACGCGCCGCCACTGTTGATCAGGCCGACACGCCCCATGTAGGCGTTGGCAACCTGATAGCGGGTCAGGTCAATCGGGTGATCCGATGCCAGTTCGGTATACATCTTTTCGTTGTACTTGGCGAAGCCGATAGCCTTGAAGCCACCATTGTTTTCGGCCATCTTCTGCTTGACGATGTCCGCCTCGATGGTCGCGCCCAGGTGAATCGCCTGGCTGGTGGTGTCGGCAGCGACATGGTAGTCAGTGCCGTTGTGCTTAAAGGCATTGTTGCGCGTATAGCACCACAAAATCGTGGCCATGCCCATCTCGTGCGCGATCTTAAAGGCTTCGCTGACTTCCACGATCTGGCGGCTGGATTCGGGCGAACCAAAGTAGATGGTCGCACCGACTGCCACCGCGCCCATGTCGTAGGCTTGCTTGATCTGTGCGAAGAAGACCTGGTCGTACTTGTTGGGGTAGGTCAACAGCTCATTGTGGTTGAACTTGAGGATGAACGGAATCCGGTGCGCGTACCTGCGCGCCACCATGCCCAACACACCCAACGTCGAAGCGACGCCATTGCAACCGCCTTCAATCGCCAGTTCGACGATCTTTTCGGCGTCGAAGTAGATCGGGTTGGGAGCAAAGGACGCGCCCGCTGTATGCTCGATGCCCTGGTCCACTGGCAGGATCGAGAGATAGCCGGTCCCGCCCAGGCGACCCGCATCGAACAACTGTTGCAAGCTGCGCAGCACGGGAATCGGGCGATCCGTCGGGGCGAAAATGCGGTCCACGAAGTCTGGGCCTGGCAGGTGCAGCATATCCTGCGGGATGGTCTCGCACTTGTGACCCAGCAGCGCTTCGGCTTCATCACCCAAAAGGGATTCAATCTTGCTCATTTCTAACACTGTGCCCATGGTTTGACTCTCTTTCGTCAATAACTGTGCGGTGAATTGTTGAATTATCACCCACTACTTGGTAGATCAATATGGTCATTTATCATATGGTTGTATGATATCTGGACCAAACGAATCATAACACGCCTCTCACCTGGCGCAAGCAGTAGTTAAACGGAGTTGAAACCTTCATGTGCGGTTTTCCACCGGCGATTTTGCCTCCCGTACTTCCAGCATCGCCAGGTACGTATGTGCTGGTGCTGCGACTGGCCGAAACCATCCATATCCAACCGGGGCGACTTGGGGGGTTTACGTTGGAAACGGGATTGATTGTGTACGTGGGCAGCGCACATGGTCCCGGCGGAGTGCGGGCACGAGTTCGCCGTCATCTGCGTGCTGAAAAAGCGCTACACTGGCACATCGACTACCTGTCGACAGTGGCGCCGGTCACGGAAGTTTGGTGGACGGCATCGGAGCAGCGCCTGGAATGCGCCTGGGCGCAGCACTTCGCGGTGCTGCCGGGTGTGACCCAGCCCATATCCGGCTTTGGCGCGTCGGACTGTAGCTGTTCCACGCATTTGTTCGCGCTGCCGGAGGATACGCTGCGCGTGGCCTGGGAGACGCTTGGACATCCGACACGAAATGGTGCCATCTGCCTGTGACACCAACCGTTTTTTTGGTGGGCTTGCGGGACTGGTATAATTGCGCCGCGAACAGTGCGTTTTAGGCGTGTTGATGATCCACTGGATTGTGTTTGGGATGGGAGAATTACTATTATGCGAATAGTGGTACATGGCGGCCAACCGCTACACGGCACGTTTCAACCGTCGGGCAACAGCAATGCCGCCCTGGCGCTGACGGCAGCGGCCTTGCTCACGGACAAGGTCGTTACGCTGCACAACGTGCCGGATACGCGCAGCACCGCGACTATGTTCGAAGCGGCGTCGGTGCTGGGCACGCAGATCGACCGCTCGGACAGCACGGTGCGACTGCACACCCCGGCTCTGCACACCCGCGAACTGGAAAGAGCACTGACCGAGCGCCAGGTGGGCACGGTGCTGTTCCTGGCCCCGATTCTGGCCCGCCGCCGTCACGCGCGCCTGGAAATCGACTTTCCACTCAGTCGCCTGCATACTCACCTGACCGCGCTGCGCGACCTGGGCGTGAACGTCCATGCCAGCGGGGGCGTGATCGATTTTCAGGTTGAAACGTGGGAGCGCGACAGCGTCACGCTGCTGCAAACCTCCGTCACCGCGACAGCGCTGGTGGCGATGCTGGCCGCCAGTCTGGGCCAGGAAACCACGCTTCACAATGCCGCGTCTGAGCCACACATCCAGGACCTGCTGCACATGCTGGTGGCGATGGGTGCGCAGATCGACGGCAT
Organism: Chloroflexota bacterium; assembly: GCA_010092855.1. GTDB lineage: Bacteria > Chloroflexota > Anaerolineae > Aggregatilineales > Aggregatilineaceae > TC-15. The sequence goes on from JAADYV010000132.1 coordinate 15,805, forward strand.
CGGCTCGAACCTGCTGCACATTCGGGGTACCGATGTGCTGGGTGGGGCTGAGGTGGGCCTCTCCCCTGACCATATTGAGGTTGCCAGCATCGCGGCGATTGGTGCGATGACGCACGGCACTCTGACAATCGAGGGCACCAACCCGGCACACCTGGGATTGATCACGCGCGTGTTCAAGCGGCTGGGCGTGGACCTGTATCTCAATGGCGACACGGTTTTTCTGCCTACACACGAGGCGCTGGTCGTGACGCAAAACGACGAGGAACTCGACGTTCCGATTGAGACCGCGCCCTGGCCGGGATTCCCCTCCGACCTGGTGGCCATGACGACGGTCGTTGCCACACAAGCGCGCGGCACCACGCTAATTCACGAAAAGCTGTTCAACAACCGGCTGCTGTTTGTGGACAAGCTGACGGGCATGGGCGCGCAGATCGTGCTGTGCGACCCGCACCGGGCGCTGGTGATCGGCCCGTCACAACTGCGCGGCGAATACCTGGATACACCCGACGTGCGGACCGGGCTGGCGCTGCTGGGCGCGGCGCTGTGTTCGCAGGGCAGCGTGACCATCGACAGCGCAGAGCTGATCGACCGCACGTTTGAAAACGTGGTCAGCAAACTGGTCAAGCTGGGAGCCAGGATCGAGGTGGTACAACCGTGAGCGAACCAGTGGTAGAATTCCGTGAAATTGCCGGGTTGAAAACAGCGTACTGCGTGCTGGGGGCAGGGCAACCGGTATTGACGTTGCACGGCTGGGGCGCAAGTTTGCGCAACTTCTGGCCGGTGGCCGAAGACCTTGCGCCAAACGGCTACGCCGTGCACTTGCTTGATCTGCCTGGTTTTGGTGAAACGGCCCTCCCGCCCGAACCCTGGCGCGTAAGCGATTATGTGCGCTTTGTGTTCGCCTACCTGGACGATGCCGGATTGGACCGCGTAGCGCTGCTGGGGCATTCGTTCGGTGGGCGGATCGCGTTGGTGTTGGCCGCTGACGCCCCTGAACGGGTGAGCAAGATGGTGTTAGCCAACAGCGCCGGACTGCGTGCACCGCTGAGTCTTCGCCAGCAGATACGCAACCGGGCAGCGCGCTCTGTGCGGAGCATACTCCAGGCACTAGGCCAGGAGCGGTTGCGGAACCGGCTGCAAGCGCGTTACAACCGGCGCTTCGCATCAGAAGACTACCTGACCGCTGGCCCGCTGCGCGAGACGTTCGTGCGCGTCATTGAGGAGGACCTGTCACCGTATGCGGAACGGGTCCAGGCACCGACCGTGCTGATCTGGGGCGATCAAGACGCCGATACCCCCTTGTGGCAGGGGCAGAAACTGGAACAGCTTATTCCCGATGCGGGATTGATCGTGTTTGAAGGAGCCGGGCACTATTCCTACACCGACCGGCTGCCCGACTATATCCGAATTGTGGATCACTTTTTGAAGGATGGGAGTTAACGCCGGTGGCGTATGTGTTGATTTTTATGTGGCTGGCAGGCACGATCTGGCGCATCTGGCGGCAGGCGCGCTTTTTCCAGATCGAGGGCTACGACAGCGGGCGATATCTACGCTGGCTGGTGAGCAAGCTCCAGCGCTATATCTTGTGGCGGGCGCTAATCTTTGTCGGTGCAGCCGGGCTGATCATTATCATTCTCGATGTTGTCGGGCAGGATACGCTGCCGGTCTACGTTGTGATCTGGGGCGTGGCGGGTGGCCTGAGCATCTGGCCGGAAGGTGTCAAGGAGGTCAAGCAAACCTTCAAACTCACCCAGCGCGCGACGCGCCTGTTGATCACGGCGTTTGCGCTGGCCGTGCTGGTCCTCATCGGCGTCCAGGTGATCCTGGACCAGTTTGTATCGATGAACGACAAAGTCCGCTTCGCCGAGATTTCGGTACTCGGCCTGGTGATCTATCACCTGGCTCCACTGGCGCTGCCGCTGGCCAACGTGATCATGTATCCCGTCGAGGAGAGTTTCCGCCGCGCCTTTCGCACTCGCGCCCGCCGGACGCTGGAGCAGGCCAACCCCATCGTGATCGGTATCACGGGCAGTTTCGGCAAGACCAGCACCAAAGAATACCTGGCGCACATCTTGCGCGGCGCACATCGCGTGCTGGCCACGCCCAAAAGCTACAATACGCTAATGGGCGTGTGTATTGTGATCAACAACGATCTGAAGGATAACCCCGATGTTGACTACTTCATTGTCGAGATGGGCGCATATATCGAAGGCGAAATCCGCGATATCTGCGCGCTGGCCAGGCCGCAGATCAGCATCGTGACGGCAGTGGGGCCGCAGCATCTCGAACGCTTCGGCAGCATCGAGACAACGGCCAAAGCCAAGTACGAGATCATCGAAGCGCTGCCCCCTGACGGCGTCGGCGTCTTCAACTGGGACAACGCCTACGTGCGCCACATGTACGAGCGCGGCTATCCCAAAACGCGCATCGCCATAACGTGGGAAAACGCCTCGCACGCCACCCAACTACGCTTCATTGCCCACGATGTCAGCGAAACGGTGGACGGGATGTCGTTCGAAGTGGAAGACACCTACGTGCAAGAAAAGCAGAAGTTCACCACGCAGCTTATCGGGCGGCACAATGTCACCAACATCCTGCTGGCAGTGGCTGTTGCCCGGCACCTGGGCATGTCACTGAATGAGATCGCCATGCGCGTGGCCACGCTCGAAGCAGCGGAACATCGGCTGCAGCGCAAAACGCTGCCCGGCGGCGTGACTGTCATTGACGACGCCTACAGCGCCAATCCGGTTGGTGCGCGCAATGCCCTGGACGTGCTCAAGCTGTACCAGCGCGGGCGGCGCGTGTTGATCACACCCGGCATCGTGGAGCTGGGTCCGCTGCATGACCAGGAAAACCAGAAGCTGGGCCAGTACGCAGCACAGGTGTGTACCGACGTAGTGCTGGTCGGCATCGAGCAGACCCGGCCCATCCACCGTGGCTTGCTGGACTACGGCTTTGACGAGGCGCATCTCCACGTCTACGATACACGCGAAGAGGCGATTGAGTGGTTCAATACCCGACTGCAGACCGGCGATACGGTCCTGTTCTTGAATGATTTGCCAGATACTTATCTCTAAAGGTCACGAAGGATAGACATAAAATGAATACGGGTTCAAAAAAGCGGGCCGTAGCCGTCATTTTCGGCAGCCGGACGGTTGAACATGATGTGTCGGTGGTCACTGCGCACCAGGTGATGCAAGCGCTGCTGCCCACCAAATACGACGTGATTCCGGTCTATATCACGCGCGACGGCAAGTGGCTGACCGGCGAAGCGCTGCGCGACCTGAAGACCTTCCAAACGGACGACCTCTCCGAAATGTTGGGTATCAAAGAAACGCTGCTTTCGCCCGCCACCCAGCATCACGGCCTGATCACGCCGCCGGTGGCCGGGCGGTTAGGTCGCAACCAGGTGCAGCGGGTGGATGTCGTGTTCCCGGTGCTGCACGGCTCACATGGCGAAGACGGTACGCTGCAAGGGCTGCTGGAACTGGCCGACTTGCCCTACGTTGGGGCGGGGGTGCTGGCGTCGGCGACGGTGCGCGACAAGGTAATGCTCAAGGCGATCATGACCGCGCACGATATTCCGGTGGTGCAGCATGTGCCATTTTCGCGGCACGAATGGGTCGGCGATCCCGACGCGGTTCTACAGCGCATCGAAAGCGAACTCGGTTACCCGGTCTTCGTCAAACCCGCGTCGCTGGGATCAAGCATTGGCGTGGCGCGCGCCGACGATGCTGACGAAGCGCGCAACTTCATCAACGTAGCCGCCAACTTCGACCGCCGCTTGCTGGTGGAAAAAGCCGTCGAGGACGCTATTGAGATCAACTGCGCGCTGCTGGGCAACACTGAACTGCGTGCCTCCGTGCTGGAACAGCCCATCACCTGGCAGGAGTTTTTGACCTACGAAGAGAAATACATGCGTTCCGAGGGCGCAGCCGGGATGAAAGGGGCCGAACGCAAGATTCCCGCCCCGATCTCGGACGAGTTGACCCAACGTATCCAGGACATGGCGAGCAAGGCGTTTCAGGCTGTTGATGGACGGGGGACGGCGCGTGTGGACTTTCTGGTCTGCGAGGATGCCGGTGAGGTTTACCTCAACGAAATTAACACTATCCCCGGTTCGCTGGCGTTCTATCTCTGGCAGGAAACCGGCATGTCGCCAACCGAACTGGTAGACGAATTGATCCGCCTGGCGCTGGAAGCTGCTGCTGACAAGCGCAAGACGGTCTATGACTACAAGACCGGCCTGATCGCGCACGCGGCAGCGCGCGGGCTGAAGGGCATGAAGAAGTAACCATGCCGCGCCTAGTTTCCCGGTTGAAAGCTGGTCTGCATCCGCTGCTCGACCCGGTGCTTAGCATGCCGCAGCACTGGCAAACGTGGCGTGCCTTGCGCAACCTGCCTTCCGGTGCGTATCGCGCAGTCGAGGGTAAGGTGCCCTATTACCCCCAGTTCGCCAGCCCGAACCTGATCTACGATTACATTCACAATGGCTACGACGGCACCCAGGACCCTAATTGGCAGGTCTTTGGTGCCAGCGATCCAGCCGAATACGCATTCTGGTCACACCGGGTGTGCACCCTGGCTGTGATCAAAATGGCCGCCGAAGCCTTTGATCCCACCGTGCAACCAACCCTGTGGCAGTTGGTCAAGGAAGGTTTGGCGGCAGACGGCTATACCGTGCGCGATGAGCGCGGGCGCTGGGTAGATGAGGGCTGGTATTTTCATGCCCAAGTACACCTGGCACGTCGCTATGGATTGCTGGCGGAAGGCGAGAGTTACGTCTCGCCGCTGAATGTCTGCCAGCGTATCCACGCCGGTTGGCTAGTCGCCGCTTCGGTGACGCCCGAACTAGGGGAACGCGAACCCAGCGGCCACCGCTACGGCGGTCACCTGGTGCTGGTGCACGGCTTCGAATGGGCGGCGGGCCAGGGGCCAACTGCCTTCACATTGCATAATCCGTCAGGCCGCTGCCCGGAACTGCAAGGGAACGCCGTCATCTCAGCGGAGCGGTTCGCGGCCAGTTTTGCGTACCGGCTGGTCGCCTTCCGGCCCGCAGCACACCGGTCAACCGGGCAATAGACAAGCAGACGAGTGCGGCCCATCGGTGTTGCCAGTGAGCCGCTGCTGGTACTGGATGACGCCGCTGGATAAGGCTGGTGATGGTTGGACTGGAATAGGTCTATTTGCCAATGAAGCGATAACCGACACCGTACTCGTTCTGGATGTAGCTGGGATTTTTCGGGTCCTGCTCGATCTTGCGCCGCAGGTGCGACACGTAAATCCGGGGATAGTGGTGCTCGGTGCTGTATTCATAGCCCCACACTTGTTCGAGCAACTGCTGGAAGGTAAGCACCTGACCCTTGTGGCGCACAAAGGTCGCCAGCAGCTTAAACTCGGTAGGCGTGAGCCGAATTTCCTTGTTCTGGATGCAGACCCGCCGCGCTTCAAGATCGACCATCAGGTAATCATCGCTATATCGCACGTTTTGATGCGAATTTTCCTGGTTTAATTGAGCACGGCGCAGCAGCGCATTGATCCGGGCGTGAAACTCCAGGTTACGCAGCGGTTTGATCAGGTATTCGTCTGCACCCAAGTTGAGACCCTCGGCCATTTCTTCTTCGGTTATCGCGTGCGCGGTGATAATCATGATTGGCACATTGGAGAGTTCCCGGATGCGTTGGCAGACCGTCATGCCATCCATACCCGGCAGTGCAACATCCAGCACAACCAGGTCTGGACGCGCTTCATGAAACAGGCGCAGCCCGTCCAGCCCATTGGTGGCGGTATGAACCTCAAAGTTGTGGCGTTTGAGGTCGAGTTCGAGCAGGCGATTCATATCAACATCGTCTTCAACGATGAGAACTTTGATAGCCATCGGACGATATATCCTATCTAGGTTCGTCAATTCTTTACTTTGATTTTACAGGATTTTTCTATTTACCAAAATATTGCTGGACAAATTGCCCAAAACTAACGATTGTACTCCGTGTGGTACAGGTTTGAGTTGCCCGGTGGTGCGGTCTTGCGTTTGGCGCAGTGGTCTGCTATCCTGACCCAATTCGCCCGCTAGCGAACAACAACCTGCCGGTTGAACAGGATCAGCGCAAGACGTCCGATTCATCGCGGCATACTGTGGAGGATTCTTCGTGCCCTATCAATTCATCAGAGACCAGCGTCCTCGTGCAGCAGTCGCGCAGTATCCAGTCAGTGCCCGGCGTACGGCTCGGATCACCGTAGCTATTCCCGAACGGGTCCTGGATATGCTGCCCGGCGGGTTAGCCTGGATCGGTCTGGTCATGGTGGTACTCGGTGCCTACTACGCGCCGTTGACGTTAGTGCTGGCGGCAGCTTTGTTGGCCCTGTATTCAGCGCTGCGCTTTACCCTGGCCGGAACAGGAACGCTGTGGGGCTTGCTGCACATCCGGCGCTGGTCGGGTGTTGATTGGCGAATCGAATACATCCGGCGCATGGACGCGAACACGTTGCCGCTTGAACTGGTACATCACCTGGTCATCATTCCCAACTACAACGAAGATCTGACACTGCTGCGGCGTACCCTGATACACCTCAGCCAGCAAGCACAGACAGCGTCAATGAGCGTAGTCCTGGCGATGGAAGGCCAGGAAGATGGCGCTATGCAGAAGGGGACGCTGCTTAAAAAGGAATTCGGCGCGGCGTTCGAACACTTTTTTGTCGTGACTCATCCTCGTGGCATACCCGGCGAGATGCAGTGCAAGTCGGCCAACCAATCTTGGGCCGCACGGTGGGCCAAACGGATGTTGGTCGACGAGCTGGGCTACGACCTGAACCACATCGTGGTGACCAGCATGGACGCGGATACGGTATGGCATCCAGCCTATTTCGAAAGCCTGGGTGTCTCGTTCGCCACCGATGCCCAGCGCTACGCCACCTACTGGCAGGCTCCCATTCGCTATCACGGCAACGTATGGGCCACCAATCCGCTGATGCGCATTCTGCACGCCTATTCCTCGGCCTGGGAATTGGCCTACCTGGCCGCCCCCTGGTGGCAAGCGTTGCCGATGTCTTCCTATTCGATGAGCCTGCGCCTGCTGGACCGTGTGGGTTATTGGGACCCCGACGTGATCGCCGACGAGTGGCACATGTATATCAAGTCCTTTTTCCAGCGCGCGGGCAATGTGCGTTTGCAACCGATTTTCCTGCCCTTTTGGGCCCACGCCACCGCCGGGCGGGGAGTGGCGCGCGCGATCAAAGAGCGCTACCTGCAAACGCTGCGCCACGCCTGGGGAGCAAAGGAAATTGGCTACACGCTGGCGTTGTGGAACCAGACCCGGCAGCGCGGCAGCCTGGGGCTGTTGGTGCGCGTGGCCCACGATAATCTGCTGGCGGGGTTGGGGTGGATCGTGATGATGTTGGGCGCGCAGTTGCCGATGCTGTTTCATCCGGCGCTGGTGCGCGACAACCTCACATCCGCACCGTTTATCCTGCTCCAGATTTCGATCACGACTATCATGATCGTGACCATCGTGTTCTGGGCGTTGGACTTGCGGCTGCGGCCCCATCGACCTCAGCCCTGGACACTGAGCGAGCGAATCTACGAATTGGCGAGCCTGCCGCTGCTGGCCATCATCACGTTCGTGTGTGTCACGTTACCCGCGCTAGACGCCCAAACCCGATTAATGCTGGGAAAACCGTTGGTGTTTCGTGTTTCAACGAAACGATGAACGAGCGGCTGGCGGGGATGGGTCACTAGGGGTATAGTCGCTAGCCAGGTCGTGTTGGCAGTTTCGCCTGAGGAGGGTGAACGCATGAGTACCAACACCAACACAGCCTGATTTCTTTTTGCGACGGTGGAGACTGAAAAACATGAAGATGATCGTCGTGCTGCCCACCTACAACGAGGCAGAGAACTTATCCAAAATGGTCAATACCCTGCTGGGGCTGCCTGTGGAAAACCTGTCGGTCCTGGTGGTAGATGATAATTCTCCTGACGGCACCGGCCAGATCGCGGACGATTTAGCCGAGGAGTTCCCTGGCCGGGTAGAGGTCATTCACCGGCCTGGCAAGCAGGGATTGGGAAAAGCCTACATTCATGGCTTTTCGGAAGCCTTGGCGCGCGGTGCGGATTACGTTTTGCAGATGGACTGCGACTTTTCCCACTCGCCCGACGACATTCCGCGCATGGTCGAGAAAATGCACGCCACTACCTGCAACGTGGTCATCGGCTCGCGGTATGTGAAGGGCGGGCGTCTCGATGAAAATTGGGGCATAGGACGCAAACTGCTCAGTTGGTGGGCCAACAGCATCTATGTGCGCATGATCCTGCGGACCGGCGTGCACGACGCGACCGGGGGCTTCCGCCTGTGGCAGCGCCAAGTACTGCAGGGCATCGGCCTGGATCGTATTCGCTCTAACGGTTACGTGTTCCAGGTCGAAACCATCTATGTCACGGAAAAGCTGGGCTATTCCATCGCCGAGATCCCGATTTACTTCGCGGACCGCACCGAAGGCACCTCGAAGATGAGCCTGCGCGTGCAGCTTGAAGCTGCGCTGCGAGTCTGGCAGGTCTGGTGGCGGCACCGCGCACTCAAGCCGTCAATGCGTATGCAGCCGTCCGATACAGAGACAGCGTAGACCGATCGGCTCATGATACGCAGATCCATTCCTGAACTGGTGATCGTGGCAGGGCTGTTGCTTCTGCCACTCTTGTTTTTTGCCCCGGTGACGCTGGGCAACAAAACGCTGCTGCCCGCCGATAACCTCTACCAGTACGAACCCTGGCTGTCGGCGCGGGGCGAAGTGGGCGTGCCGGATGTGCCGCACAACGCTCTGCTCTCGGACCTGGTGCTGGAAAACTACCAGTGGAAGAGTTTCCTCCGCCAGAGCATCAGCGACAGTACGATTCCGCTGTGGCAGCCCAACCAGTTCGCGGGATCGCCATTCCTGGCCACCGGGCAGCATTCGGCGCTGTATCCCTTCAGCGCGATATATTACATCATGCCGCTGCCGCGTGCCTACGGCTGGTTCACGGTCAGCCAGTTGTGGCTGGCGGGCGCGTTGATGTACCTGTTCGTGCGCGGGATCGGGTTACGGCGCATCAGCGGCGCGGTAGCAGGTGTAGCCTACCAGTTCAGCGCGTTTTTCATCGTCAGCGCCGTGTTTCCGATGATGATCGCGGGCGCAGCGTGGCTGCCGCTGCTGCTGCTCATGATCGAATACGTGATCCAGCAACGCCCGGTGCGCGGCGAGCGTCCGGCGGTGGTGCCCTGGATTGCCATCGGCGCAATCGCATTAATGATGAACATCTTTGCCGGGCACATCGAGATCACGTACTACACGTTGATCGTGATGGCTTATTATGCGGCGGCGCGGCTGGTGTGGGAATGGTGGCCGGAACGTCGCAACTGGCGGCGGATGGTGCGTCCAGCTGCGTCCCTGTTGACACTGGTCGCGCTGGGAATCGGCCTGGGTGCCGTGCAATTCATTCCCCTGTACGAAATGGGAACGCACAACTTCCGCGAGGACGCCGACAGCTTCGACACCGTGACCGGCTATGCTTTCCCCAAGCGGCATGTCGCCAAGTTCGTGATGCCCAACGTATATGGCAACCCGGCTCATCACGGCTACCGGGATGCCTTTGAGTGGAAGTGGGTAAACCATGACTGGGAGCGTCCGCGCGCCGACGGCAGCGGGACCGACCGCGTAACCAACACCGACTTCGGCATCAAGAACTACGTCGAAGGCGGGGCGTACATGGGTATCCTGGTGCTGGTCCTGGCCGGGATTGGCCTGTTCGCAGCGTGGCCGGGGCCGGATGCCGCAGCGCCCGCGTATGAACGGCGAGGTTGGCGGCGCTATCTTCCCCGGATGCAGCACGTTCCCGCCCAACCACCCTACCGCGTGATTCTGCTGCTGCTAATGGTGGTAGCACTGACGTTTGC
>JAADYV010000636.1 GCA_010092855.1 Chloroflexota bacterium
ATAAAAATGGGGCGCACCGCCCCGTTTTTTGTTCGGAAGCGGCATCAGTCACGGTTTGTCGGCGATCAGGGCAATGCCGACCGTGCCGGGACCGCTGTGTACACCCAGCGCGGGCGACAACTGCGCCTCGACCCACTCGATCACGGCGTAGGCGTCTTCCAGCAGCGGTCGGAACTGCTGCACTTCCTCCGGCGCGCTGACGTGCATCAATGCGACGCGTACTGTGCTTCCGGCGGGCACCACCTCCTGCGCCAGCGCCACGATCCGCCGGTAGGCGTGCCGCCGCGACCGTGCCACCGCCAGCAGTGACGGCATCCCTGCCTTCATGCCGATCAGGGGCTTGATGTTCAGCACGTTGCCCATCATGCCCTGCATACGCCCGATGCGTCCGCCCCGCTGAAGATAGACCAGTGTATCGTTGGTGAAGCCCACAAACGCCCGTTCCGCCACGTTGCGCGCCACGTCCAGCACGCCCGGCACATCCCGCCCGTGCAGCGCCGCCCGCGCCGCCTGGATCACCGCCCAGCCATGCGCCAGCCCGACCTGCCGCGTATCCAGCACCTCTATCGGCACGCCGGGCAGCTCCTGCTCCGCCAACCGGCTGGCCAGCACCGCCGACTGGTAGCCACCGCTGCCCGCCCCGGTCATACTGACCGCGACCACACCCTCACCGCGTTTGGCCGCGCGGCGATAGGCTTCCAGGTAGTCCCCGGCGCTGGGATTGGCGGTCGTGGGCCAGTCGCGCGTGTCCTTCAGCCAGCCGTAGAACTCGTCCGGCGGCATGTCCACGCCATCGCGCAGCGTGCCCAGCGTACTGTGTACGTGGTAGGGCACGACCTCGATCCCCAGTTCGGCGATCATTAGAGGCGGAATACTCGCGCACGAATCGGTGACGACAATCACCATGTTTTTCTCCTCGGTTAGTAGCGGTCAGCGGGTCAGCCGTCAGCGAACAACGCGTCAGCATTTCAGCTATCAGCTAACCAGAACCCCCGCGAACGGCCCCAATAGCCTTCAGGTTAATACATGACAAAACACCTATGAGAGAGAACACCCGGCCCGGCGTGGGGTTGCTGCCCGGCGGGCCACATGTACTATCTAGCCGCGTGCGCTAGCGGGGATGCGCGGTCCATGCCATAATGCAACCACCATTCACCGCCGCGTGAGGTGAGTTCGATGACGGTAACACGCTACGGCAAAATCCCCAAAGGCACCGCATACCGCGCCCGCCGCCACCTGGACGGGGCCTTCACCTATTATCGCCAGGGGGATGGCGCGCGCGCTGTTGAACACCTGGGTACTGCGCTGGAGCTAAACCCGGCGCTGCACAACCAGACGATGGTCGCCAACTTCATCGAGATGCTGCTTGACCTGCCGCTGGACGAGGCCCTACCCCAGTTGGTTGATCCTGACGCACGCGCCGCTCTGATCGAACGGCTGGGCGGCAAAGCCCGGCTCAAGGTCACGGCGCAGGGTCCCGGCGTCGAACACGCGACGTGGCCCAACGTCGCGCTGCTGCTGGGGGCCTATGCGCTGCTGGCAGCGGTCGCCACCGCGCTGATCCTCGGCGTGGCGCTGCCGGGCGTACTGGACGAATTCGCCACCGACCTGACCACCTTCCCCCAACACGACAGCTACCTGAAGCAGCACGACCTGGACAGCGTGACAGGGCTAGATGTGCTGGCCGTGCTGGTGATCGCGGGCGGCGTGGGGATCGGCAGCGCGGGGGGCTGGCTGCTGCAAGGAGCGGTGGCCAACGTCGTCGCGGTGCGCTTGCAAAGCGGCACCGGCACGCTCAATTACCTGCTGTGGCGCAATCTGCGGCTGCAAATCGTGGCGCTGGGTGCGATCTGCGTTCCGGTGTTTATCCTGATGCTGCTGGTACCCGCCAATCCCTGGGTGATCGCGCTGGTGTTTTTCTGCCTGACGGTGGGCATCGTGCTGACGGTGTACCTGACCGGCGGGCTGATCACGTCCGTGTATGCCTTTGACGGCGACAGCGGGGCCAGCACCCTGTTCCTCAGCCTGGTCACGGTCCTGGTGGCGGGCATTGGATTGATACTTGCGCTTAGCGCATTACTGTGAGGAGTACATAGTGCTAACCGATCTCATCCAACAACTGCGAAGCTCGGACCCGGCCCAGCGCCGCGCGGCCATTATCGCGCTGGCCAACACCAAAAACCCGGCGGCGACCAATCACCTGACCGCGATCCAGCACAACGATCCCGACCCGGAATTGCGTGAGTTGGCGCTAAAGGCCGAGACGTATATCCACCAGCACACCGCGCTTGGCAAGACCGACTCACCGGCTACCGATGCCAGGCCAGGCGGCAAGGTCGGCCAGATGCTCGACGCGGTCCAGGCCAATCTGGACAACAACAACCATACCGAGGCGCGCAAGCTGCTCAACAAGCTGCTGTGGCTCAAACCGTCGCTCTCCGACGATCCGAACGTGATCCAGATGGCGGTGGTGCTAACCGGCTATCCCGTTGACGAAGCGGTGGCAGCGCTGGCCGACCCCGAAGCGGTGCCCGGCGCAAAATACATACCCAGGCCCAGGCCCCAAAAGCCTAAAGAAGAATCGCTCCTCATGCCCCGGCGGAACACGAGCTTTCAACCCCGCTGGGCCCAGGTCGGCCTGGACCTGCTGATTTATTGGACGGCGGTAGTGCTGGTGACGTTCGGCTTTCTGGCGTTCCTGTTCTACACCATCATCGACGCCTTCGAAGACGA
>JAADYV010000637.1 GCA_010092855.1 Chloroflexota bacterium
ATGTCGTTTTCGCCGGGGCACTGGTCGGCGTCATCGGGGACAGTGTCATTGTCGCTGTCGACAAGACTGTCCTGGCAATCGGGGATGTCATCGCCATCCGCGTCAGTGGTGTCATCTTCGCCGGGGCAAAGGTCGGCGTCATCAGCGACACCGTCGCCGTCGGAGTCGATGAGGTCATCGGCGCAGTCCGGGATGCCGTCAACGTCGACGTCTGGTGAAGCATTTTCATCAGTTCCCGCGCAAATATCCGCATCGTCGGGGATACCATCGTTGTCGGAGTCGATGAGGTCATCGGCGCAGTCGGGAGTACCATCGCCATCCACGTCGATGTTATCGTCTGCATCGGGGCAGACATCGGCATTGTCGTATATTCCGTCGCCATCCGAATCAATCGGGCAGCCTTGCCCATCGACGGGGGCACCAGCGGGGGTGCCAGGGCAGGTATCGTTGGCGTTCTGAACACCATCGCCATCGTCATCGGGGCAGCCATTTACTGGGCCAGCGTCGTTCGGACACTGGTCAACGTCATCGGTGATACCATCGCCATCGGAGTCGGGGGGACAGCCGTTGTTGTCGGCGGGTCCAGCGACACCGGGACACTGGTCTTCGTCATCTGGGACGCTATCACCATCCGCATCCGCCACTGCTGGCGGCTCCGGGGTATCCTCGTCATCACCGGCGGTACCGAATAGGTCGCCGCCGCCGATAATCAGGATGCCCACGATCAGGATAGCAAACACGACGCCCGCGATGATGAGTGTTTGTCGGTTTAGCCCTCTACCTTGCATGGAATTGGACTCCTATAATTCGCTTAGTATACGAAAACAAAAGGTTGGAACGAGGTGAGAACGGATCGAGTTTGAATAGGGCATGATTGTATCGTTTGCAGTAATGCTACCTCCTTGTGATGGTAGGTTGCCGGTGCCAACATTTGGACTGGATAGATCAGGTCACCTTGTTTCTTGTGTCGCCGACGGTTGCGAAAAAGCGTCGGCGACAGCAGGACTATAGCGGGTTATTGGTCTGCTCGTTCGGGCACATCTGTTGGATAGCACGTCAATTCGTACACGCGCATGGGATAGCGAGGCAGCAGTTCCCAGTCGGGGCTGTCGGGTACAACGTCTTGCGATTGAGCTGCCGGGATGGTGATCAACACTTTAGTGTCCAACTCATATCCCGACTCGTCCAGCACCAGGCACACCTGCATGTCGCTATCTTCAGGCGGAGGGGCGTCAGAATCGTCGTCGGTGCGCAAGCCATCGTACAAGGTCTGCAAAAGCAGTTCGACATCATCACCAACCCCCTCTTCACCAACCGCAGTATACTCTTCGTATTCCTCTGGCTGCGAGGCGTCGTAGAAGGCTGGTTTGCTGACCACATCGGTCACGGTCGTGAAGGCTGTTGTGAGTTCGTCGGTATCGACATTGTCGTCATCTTCGTACTGGGACACCAGCCATTCCTGGGCGGTGGCCAGGTCGATCTGGAAGTAGACGAGGTCTTCGCCAGCGCTGGCATCCGATTGCTGTTCGTCGTCGTCACCAGCCGTGCCGAATAACTCATCGCGCAGGTCTTCGCTGCTGGCCAACACACCCAAACCAACCAGTAAACCAAGCACCAATCCGGCGGCAAACGAAATGATTTCGCGGCGTTTCATGGATGGTATCCTTTCTGAACGTTATGTAGACAGATTACGTTTTTTCAGTCGGTGGAAAGTGGATAAAAGGGTTTTGTTTTCCCCGTTTTTTTCACGTTTTTGCAGGTGCGTGTTTTCAAGCACGATTTGACTGAAGCTAATTTTTATTCGATTTTCATTGATGGTCAAGTTAGGGGGAGAAATTACGGCTTGCGACGTTGCGAGACCCAGAAGGCTATCAGACCCGCTATCACCAGCGCCGCCAGTATAACAGCCATTCCCCCAGGCGAACCTAACGCGGTGCCTTCCATCGAGCCATCACTAGTATCGGTGCGATTGGCCAGAAGCGCAATTGCCAGCAAAACCACCACCAATGTGGCAGCGGCTGCGGCGAGTTGGACGATACGGTTGGTGCGCCAGTATGACCAGCGCGAGCGAGGTGCGTGGCGTGGGGGGTGGCTTTCCCATTCTCGCATGATGCGCCGTGTCAGTTGGTCCTGAAAACCAGCGTCGGGTTCGGCGTCCGGGGCCACTGTCTGGTGAAGTTGTTCGATGATAGGCGTCAGGTCGGATAGCTCAGGGGGAATATCGGTCTGTTCGCCAGCCAGGACGCGGTCTGTCAAAGCGGCCAATTCGTTGTCGAGTCTCTTGTCGCTCACGCTATACCTCGCCTATCTCACTGCGTAGCGCCTGGATCGCCCGGCGATACAACGATTTGATTGCTTCCAGCGACTTCCCGTTGTGCGCGGCGATTTCTGCAAAGGTCAGTCCGTCGGCAAATCGCAGGAGGATGACTTCCTGGTAGTGTTCGGGCAGGCTCAGCAGCGCTTTTTGGATCAACGCTCGTTCGTCGCTGCGTTCATGCTGGTTTCCGGGATCGACAGCTAGATACTCGGCATGATCCAGGCTGACCGATTGCTGGTCGAGTTTGCGTTGGCGCTGCCGGTAAAAATCTGCGATCTGCCGGTTGACCAGGGTATACAACCAGGTGCTGAAGCGTGAGCGTTGTTGAAAGGTGTGCAACGACCGGATGACGGCGATAAAGACTTCTTGGGTGACGTCTTCAGCAAATTGATGTGGTACACGACTTTTTACCCGGTTATAGACCTTAGGCAAATAGGTATGATAGAGTTTCAAAAATGCCTCACGATTACCCTGTTGGGCTTGCCTTGCCAGTTGTTCGTCACTGTTATGCCGAAGCATATTGGTATCCTTGTAAGTTTAAGTCGGTGGCAACAGGCAAATGGTGCTGCATGGCACACCATTTTGAGGTGGTTTTCCGACCAGACCACCTCTACTATACCCTAATTTCGACAGATATGTTTTTGCTTGGGCGGGCTTTTTCCTCTCAGGCCTACTGGCGTGTTCTTGCTAGTTCGTAGTGGGTGCCTACGATAGGCTGGAAGCCGACAGTGTATTGGTCAAGACTTCCAGGCTGGCATATACTGCATAGCAACGCTGCCGAAGCAGACTGGATATTTGCTCAAATCTTCCGCCGAGTCATACTCTTTCAGCAGCTGAAGCGGTACAATTGCTCTGAGGTGGTGTGAGCACAATGCAATTGGAGAGAACGTATGTATAAGATCATTTCAGTGCACTCTTTTCGGGGTGGGACGGGCAAATCGAACACAACCGCTAATCTCGCTGCATCGTTAGCCCTCGAAGGATACCGGGTTGGCGTGGTTGATACAGATATTCAATCGCCGGGTATTCATGTCCTGTTCGGGTTTGATATGGATACGATCAAACATTCCCTCAATGATTATCTTTGGGGCAAATGCGAGATTCAGGACACGGCTTACGACTTGACGGCGAGTCTCGGCGCCGATCTGAAGGGCAAAGTGTTTCTGACCCCGTCCAGCATCAAGGCGAATGAGATTGCGCGCGTGGTGCGCGAAGGCTACGATGTGGGGTTGCTCAATGATGGCTTCCACGACCTGGTAGAGCAACTGGAGCTTGAGGCCCTACTTATCGACACGCATCCGGGCTTGAACGAAGAGACATTGTTGTCGATTGCTATCTCCGACTCGCTCGTGATCATTATGCGGCCCGATCAACAAGACTTCCAGGGAACGGGCGTAACCGTCGAGGTGGCGCGCAAGCTGGACGTGCCCGAAATGGTGATTGTGGTGAACAAGCTCCCGGCGGTGTTCGACCAAGCCGAAGTTAAGGCGCGGGTCGAAGGCATTTATCGCTGCCCGGTGGCCGCGATTCTGCCCCACTCCGATGAGATGATGACGCTGGCCAGCGAAGGGGTGTTTGTGCTGCGCTATCCGAACCACGCCATTTCGCAGTCCATCAAGGCTCTGGCCAAAGCGCTGATTGCGGAATAACTTTTTGATTGCACGACAGCACGGAATGCTTTGCTACCGGTACCAAACCAACCGGCAGGAGTTGAATACAGCGTGTGGTGCCAACTCCTGCTCTGGTGGCCTGGGGCGCAGCTATTTGATGAGGTCCGCGATGGCGGTTTGCACGTCGTCGTAGGTGTCGAAAAACTTGTCGAAGCCGATAATCTTAAAAACCCGCTCCACTTTTGGATTCAATGCCACCAGCCGCAGGTCACCACCATGCGTCCGGTTTTGCGTCAAGATGTCGGCCAGGGTGCGCAGCCCTGCGCTGTTAATGTACTGTACCTGGCCCATATCCAGGATAGTTTTGTAGTGACCTTCTGCGGCTGAGGCTTGCAGCGCTTCGTCCAGTTCAACCGCACCGGCACTGTCTACACGGCCCTCGAGTTCGAAGACGATAACGCCGCTTTCTTCTCGCTTAGAAATCTTCATCGTTCACAACTCCCACAAAAGTCTCATGCTGATAAGATCGGAACAACAGCGGGGTATCTCTATCATACCCCGCTGCCATAGATTTGCTAAATGAAGGAGGATTCCTTATTCGCGCCCACCCACCAAGCGGGTATCGATCTCTTCCTGCGACATCAACTGGCCATCGCGCACTTCTTCGACGCGCGGAATCTGGCCCGCCAGGTCCCGATCATGGGTTACCATCACGATGGTTGTGCCTTTGGCAACCAGATCTTCGAACAGCGCAAACACCAGACCTGCCGAAACCACATCCAGGTTACCGGTTGGTTCGTCGCCCACCAGCACTTTGGGTTCGTTGGCCAGCGCGCGCGCAATCGCTGCTCGCTGCTGCTGACCGCCCGAAATCTGGCTGGGATACTTGTCCATGACATCCGGCAAATCGACCAGATCGAGCAGTTCGAGCGCGCGTTCGCGGCGGGTGCCTTTGTAGGTGCCGGTGTAGTGCATGGGCATCATCACGTTTTCCAACACGGTCAGGGTCGGCAGCAACTGGAAGAACTGGAAGACGACACCGACATTCCGGCCTCGCCACTTGGCGACCGCGTTTTCGCTCATGTTGGTCAGCCGCTGCCCGGCCACATGCACCTCCCCCGATGTCGGGCGGTCGATGCCGGTGATCATGTTGATCAGGGTACTTTTGCCGCTTCCCGACGGACCAACAATCGCCACGAACTCACCTTCGTTGATGTGCAGGTCTACGCCCTTAAGCACATGCAACGGGCCGGCTTTGGTCTTGTAGATCTTCTCAACATTTTCTAGCAGGATGACAGGTTGGTTGTTGTTTCCATTGCTCATGAGTACATTTCTCCCCAGCGCTCTATTGGTAGCGCAGAATATCCGACACGGTTTTTCGAGAAGCGGCGATTGCAGGCCACAGGCTGGCAATCATAGCGACGATCAGCATTCCAGCCAACCCCAGCAGCAAAATCCAGGGTTGGTAGGTGAACTCAATCAGGTCATCGAACCCTAACGAGTTCATCAGGGCGATACCCAGTAAGTAACTCAACGGTACGGCGATGATCCAGGCAATGACACCGATCAACAGACCTTCGGTCAGAAACTGCGAGATGATGGTCGATGACCGCGCGCCGATGGAGCGCATTACGCCAATTTCCTTTTGCCGTTCGAAAACGGCCATCGACAGGGTCGTCAACAGACCGATAGCACCGACTGCGGCCATGACGCCCGACGTAATCTGGAAGATCATACCAAACACCAGGAATTGTTGTGTTTGGTCTTCCTGCTCTTGCACCTGGTTGCCATACTCGGCGGTGATGCCATATTCCGAGCGCAGCCGCCGCGAAATGGCGTCGATCACATCGTCCACTTCACTTGCTGCCGCGTCTGAGTCTTCGAGCTGCACAAACAAGGTAGTCGGCTGGGGATTATCGCTGTTGTCCACAAACCCAGCCAGCGTTGCCAGTTCTTCCCACTGCATAAGGGCCAGCTCGAATGGATAGTTGATCACGCCCACTACCTCGTATTCGCGTTCTACACCGCCTGCCGTAATGCCGACCATATCGCCTACTTCGGCGTCCAGCAGCGTCATGGCTGGTTTGGTAAGCACAACACCTGCCGTGGGATCATCTGGGTTCCAACCGCTGCCGTCCGTGTATTCCATCTGGAAAATCGCGGCATCCGACGCAGTGGTTGTATCGAACCCAATCGCGCCAACCTCGACCGTGTTGGGCTGGATGTCCAGGGCTGTGTTGCCAACCTTAAATACTTCTACGCCAAAGTTGACGCCAGGGTGCACGGCTTTTACGCCTGCGATGGGTTCCAGTGCTTCCCCGTCGGTTGTTTCTCCTTCACCTACAATCAATGCCCGCACTTCGTCAAAGCTCTGAGCCTGGGTTGGCGAGATCGAGATTTCGAACTTGAAGGTATCGTAAAGGGCGTTGATCTCGTTCGTGAGGGAATTGAACATGGCGAACACGCCCATAAAGGCAGCGGTGGCTAGCGTGAGCGTGATCACGGTTAGCGCCAGACGGCCCTGCTTCTGCACAACGTTGCTAAAAGCCTGTCGGATGTTGGTTGGCAGGGGTAGCGCTTTGATCCACCGTGCCAACCGCCCCTGACCCCAGTTGCTGGCAATGCCCAGGTCGGTCATGGCGTCCATAATGGTCACACGAGTACCGTTGAAGACGGGAATCAGCGCCGCCACCACCGGGACCAGGATGCCCATCACGGCCCCAATCACGACTGCAAGGAGCGAGACGTTGAAGCCTTCGATCAGCGTATCTGCCAGCGGCCCCACTGCCTGCGCCATCGCGGAACCGGCGATAACGCCCAGGATGACACCTGGGATGGTGCCAATGATGCCGTACAGGATGGCGATCCCCGCGTAGATGGCAAAGTTATCCAGCCGGGTGGCCCCGATGGACTTCAGCACACCGATTTGCCGCTTCTGCTCCACCACGATGGTGTTGACCACGTTGGTAACCAGAAAACCTGAAACGATCAGAGCCACATAGGCGAGGATATCCAACACATTGGTGATCTCCTCAACCTCGCCGATCAGGAAGTAATTGTCGGGATCATCCAACCAGGTGCCCATCGGTGTGTACTTGGTCTGCGCAATGGTTTCCCCTTCGATACCGCTCTCGGTTTCGAGTTTGGTGTTGCGAATCAGGGCTTCCAGTTCATCGACCTGGGCTTCCGCGCGTTCGGTGGACCGGTAGCGTAGGTAGAAAGTCGACAAGGCCGAAGAGCCGACAATCGTTTCGGCGTCTTCGAAGTTGGCATAAATGCGCGTCACGGCCTCGGCGGTACCAGAGGTGCCTTCGACCCAGTAGGGATGGAAGACTAACCCGGAGATGCGCCACTCCTGTACCTCCGCATCCTCCGCAGCAAACGGCTGGAACGTGAGGAAATCGCCAGCTTCCAGGTCATTTTCTTCCGCAAAACGCCGCTCAACCACGATTTCACCCGGTGCGGGCCAGCCCCCGTCGTGCAGTTGCATCGGCTCGATCTGGACGTCTTCCAGAGGGCTGTAATCGTCGGTGGCCACTCGTACTCCTGTCTCGCCTTCGCTAAGGGGAGACAGATATGCCAGCAAGTAGGCGTCCTTAAAGCGCGTGTCGGACGCGGCCTCTTCGGGCGTGCGCCACGATACCGGCGCAACCATCTGCCCCTGAACAGCGGTGACACCCAGGTTTTGCTCTGGGTCTCCCAGCGTCGCCAACATCTGCAGGTTGTCCTCCAGCGTAATCACCGTGTCTGACGATGGCACAGCGACGAACACGCGCGCCATCGCGATCTCGTCTGATTGGACATCTTCCTTGATCTGGCTGAGCAACAGGTCGTTGGTGGAGATGAGCGTCACCGCCCCAAAGACCCCGACCATGATGCTGATCGAAACCAATGCCGTGCGTCCCCGGCGCGCCAGGATATCACGAATGATTTTGCGCCCTCGTGTTTTGATCATGACTACGGCCTTCCTCGAATCGCGGTCTGAGTGCGCCGGGCGCGGAGTTCCTGGGTGCGGCGCGCGGCGGCGGCTTCCAGGGTGGTGCGTCCGATGGTGCCGTCAACCAGTTCATAGACTTTGGGCACCCGCTTGACCAGTTCGCGGTCATGGGTCACGACGATCACGGTTGTGCCCCGGTCGGCGAGTTTTTGGAACAGGGCAAACACGTTGTCGGCGCTCATGCGGTCCAGGTTGCCGGTGGGTTCATCGCCAACCACCAGCGGCGGATTGTTGGCCAGGGCGCGCGCAATCGCGACACGCTGCTGCTGACCACCGGACAGCATGTCCGGCGTTTTTTCGGCCTGGTCCTGGATGCCAAAGCGATCCAGCAGTTTCAGCGCGATCTCGCGGCGCTGGACGGGTTTCCAGACATGGGCGAAGTCCATGGGGGCCATCACGTTTTCGACCACCGTCAGGGTGGGCAGCAGTTGGAAAAACTGGAAGACGATGCCTACATTGGTCGCGCGCCACTTGGTCAGCCGGCGCTGGGGCACCTGAGTGATCGGTACATCCCCGATGATCACTTCCCCGCTGGTCGGCGCATCTACGGCGGTCAACATGTTGAGAAAGGTCGTTTTGCCACTGCCAGACGGCCCTACAATGGCGATAAAATCCCCTTTGTTGATTTCGAGGTCAATGCCACGCAGTACGTTCAGTGGTCCGGCGGGTGTGTTAAAAGTTTTGACCAACTTGTTGATCTGGATGAGTGGTTCTGTCATGAGTTGTGTATCCTCCTTGATGGGTTGTGGTTGGAGCGCACTCGACAACCCCAGTTGGTGTGGCCGGCCAGGTTTTGTACGGCGATCCTGGCATGTATTACGTGCGGCGCGGCATTGAGTTGCGGCTTGTTACGCCATAACACTCAATCCGCCCGCACCGGCCTTGGGGGTTAGGTGGCGGGACCAGTTCCCGAATATGCCCAAGAGTAAGTGCGTACTATACCATAGGATTGAGAGCCGCTGCCATGCGGCAATCGAACATGAGTTTGTAATATGGGTACAATGTTTGCCATAATTACATTATCGCAACGAAGATTGGCCTATTTTTTCCGCAGGAGAGTCCCATGACTGAGAATCAAGAGAAGGGGAACAATCGCACCACGCCGCAGCTTTCGCGCCGTCACTTTTTGAAGATTAGCGCTGCGGGCATGGCGGCAGCCGCCTTCAAGATAGTTGGGGTGGACCTGTCCGCGCAGCAGGCTGCGGCTGCGCTCGCCCGACGGCAGTCTGGCATTCTGGGTGTTGGGTGGGGCGGTTCCCCCGCAACCCTCGACCCGCTGTCTGCTTCTGCCGACGTGGAGATCGCGTTCTTGAATGTAGTTTACGATTATCTGATCGATACCAATGCAAGTTCGGAACTGGTGCCGCGTCTGGCAAGTTCATGGTCGGTATCCGACGATGGTCTGACCTACACCCTCCAACTGCAAGATGGTGTTACATTCCATGATGGCAGCGCGCTCATGCCGGACGATGTTGTCTGGACCTTCGAGCGGCTTAAGAGCGACGGTCCTACCGCAGACCTGTATGCCAATGTGGTGAGTGTCGCGGCAGGCGACGGCAACAGTGTTGTCTTTACGCTGGAACAAACCAATCCGGATTTCCTGTATAACCTGACGGACAACCACGCCGTCATCTTGAAGGCCAACGCAGACAACATCGGGACTGACTTCAATGGAACCGGGCCATTCCGTTTGACAGATTTCGCCGTTGATCGCGCCGTGTTCGAAGCCAATGCCAGCTATTGGGGCGGCACACCGGGGGTCGAAACCCTGGAATTTATCTACTTCGACAGCGTGGATGGCGCAATTAACGCGCTGCAAGCTGGGGCTGGCGTGGACGTAGTGCTGCGTATGGATAACGCTGTCTATCTCAGCCTGGCGGGCGATAGCTTCTTCCAGGCCAACGAAGTACCGACCAGCGGGCATGACCTGGTGCGGCTGCGCGCTGACCGTGCGCCAGGCAACGACGAACGGGTACGTCAGGCGTTCCGGCTGGCGACGGATCGTCAGGCTATCTTCGACCGTATCCAGTTCGGTTTTGGCGCGGTCGGGCGCGACTCGCCTATTGGTCCGGTTTTCGCGCAGTACTATACTGAAGAAACGCCGCTGCCAGAGCGGGACCCGGCGGCTGCACGCCAGTTGTTGACCGACGCGGGTTATCCCGATGGCCTGGATATGACGCTGTATGTTCCGGCGTTGTCGGATCGTGTGGCGCTGGCGGAAGTCCTCGCTGCGCAGTGGGCCGATGCCGGGATCAACATCACCATCGAGCCGCAGGAAGAAGCGGTATACTATGCCGACAGTGGGTGGCTCGAAGTCGACCTGGGCATCACGCCCTGGGGGGCGCGGCCCGTGCCGCAGGTGTACCTGGACCTGTACCTGAAGTCGGACGCTGTGTGGAACGAAGCCCACTGGTCGGATGAAGAGATCGACCGCCTGGTGGAGACTGCCGGTACCACGCTGGACGAAGCTGAACGTGTGAACGCCTATCACGAAATCCAGCGCGTCATGATCGAGCGCGGGCCGATTATCATTCCCTACTTCTTCGCTCAATTCGGCGTGATGGCCGAATACGTGGATGGGGTTGACCTGCACCCATTTGCAGGCCGCACGAACTTCAACACTGCCACCGTTTAACCCCTAACCCGGCTGTCACGGGTGTGAGTTGACAGGCGGCGGGGACCGAATAATGTGTCCCCGCCATTTACTTGCCTAATATAAGTGACATCATGTCTAATGCGTTTTATCTTCGATGGGTCCGGTCTGTCAGACGTTTAGTGCTGACAGTTGGTCGGTTTGTGTTCGAGTTGTTTCGCAGGCCACAGTCGGCATTGGGTACGCTGATTGTGTTGTTCTTCCTGGTGTTGGCCCTGTTCGGCAACCAGATTGCGCCCTACGACGCCAACGACATCGAACATCCACCCCGGCAATCGCCCAATGACGACTACCCCTTTGGCACCGATTCCAGGGGGCGCGATGTCTACAGCCGCGTGATCCTGGGCACCGAGAGCATCTTCCGTGTGGCTGGTCTGGGAACCCTGCTAGCGGTCGGCGTAGGCACGATCATCGGTCTGGTAATCGGCTACCAGGGCGGTGTGCTGGACGAACTGGTTAGCCGTGTGATTGATGCGATGCTGGCGCTGCCCGCATTGCTGGTGGCGCTGGTGACATTGGGTGTGATCCGTGAGCTGCAGTTTGAGCCAGGAACCTGGCAGGCCCGGTTCGCCGACAACAGCGTGTTGTTGGTGATCGCGATTCTGTATGTGCCGATTGTGGCGCGCGTCGTGCGCAGCAGCACACTGGAGATCAAAACACGCGAATTTGTGGAAGCCGCCCAGATTCGCGGCGAATCTCGGTTTTATATCATCTTCCGCGAAATCTTCCCGTCGGTTATTCCGGCGCTGGTGGTGGAGGCGTCGCTGCGCTTTTCGTATGCGATCTTCCTGGTGGCGTCGCTAGGGTTTTTGGGTGTTGGGGTGCGGCCGCCGACTCCCGATTGGGGTCACATGGTCAGTGATAACAGCGGCGCTTTTTACGATTTGACGCCCTGGGCAATGGAACGCCCGGCGATGGCGATTGCCTTGCTGGTGATTGGCGTTAACTTGATGTCAGACGGCGTTCGGCGCGCCGTACAGAAAAGCGATTGATATTTATGTCTGTTTTGCATGTTGAGAATCTTCACATCAGTTACAAGGTACGTGGGACGTGGATCAAAGCCGTGCGCGACTTCCAGGTCAAGGTGCAGGCCGGTCAAATCTATGGCGTGGTGGGTGAGTCGGGGTCCGGCAAGTCCACGGTCGCTACCGGGATTATGCACTACCTGGCAGCCAACGGACGCACCGAACCCGGCAGTGTGATCGAGTTTTTGGGCGAGGAAATGTCCACCAAGTCCCGGCGCGAGATGCAGCGCATCTGGGGCGCGCAGGTCAACATGGTGCCCCAAAACCCGTCGGCGGCGCTGAACCCGTCGATTCGGGTGGGGAACCAGGTGGCCGAAATCCTGCGACGACACGAAAAGCTGGA
>JAADYV010000133.1 GCA_010092855.1 Chloroflexota bacterium
GGTGGACGGCGTCGTCTACGGCGCGGGGGCGGACGGCGATCCCGGTCATCAACACGCCTGCGGCGCTCACGGTCCTCCGCGTCGCGTTCATCGGTCACTCGTGGGGAGCGTTTTCGGTTAGCCATAACGCGCCTTTCTGGTTTTTCTGTATGTAGCTTTCTACGTTACGGGAGGGATCAGGTCGCGAAACTGGTATAATGCGCCATCCACAAAACCGCGCTTGCGATAGTAGGCGCGGGTGCCCACCGACGAGATCACGGCCAGTTGGCGATAGTCACGTTCCTGGGCGATGGCAGCGGCGCGTTCAATAAGCTGTGTGCCCAGGCCGCTGTGCTGGGCTTTGCCGGGAGCCTGGTCGCCCGGTGCCAGCGACTGCCCGTAGACGTGCACCTCGCGTATCATAGCACACCCAGCCAGTTCCTCCATAATCGGCGGCGCGGTGGGCAGCGAGAGCCGCAAGAATCCCGCGATGCGGCGGTCAGCGGTGATGAATTGCAGGAATACCTCGTCGCCGATGCTGGACGCGAACCACCGTTCGTCCAGGTGTAGATCGTCCCGCCCCACTTGCTGCCCGCGAATCTCCCGCGCGCGGATATCCGGGCTGCGCTGGTCGCGTTCCTGCAAGGCGCGATCTACCACTTGCCGGAAGTTGGTTGTCAGGTCCCCGGCCACGATATCGGTCGAGGGGATATCGCGCACGACGCGCGTCAGGCGGCAGTATTCGGGCGTGTTGAGGAAACAGGTTGACAGCACGTGCAGTAGTTCGTCATGGGTATAGGGCCGCCAGCGGCCATCCTGGTAATACTGCATCAGCTCCGCGCTTTCGATCAAGGAGCAGGGATACAGCTTGAGTTCGTCCGGGCGGAAGTCCGGGTCGGCAAAAAGCTTCTCGTAATCCGCGATGTCGGCTTCCGGCGACGACCCGTACAGGTTGGGCATCCAGTGCGCGTGTATCTTGAACCCGGCCTGGCGCAGCAGCCGTACCGCGCGGCGCGTGGCGTCTACTGTATGCCCGCGATGGTTCAGGCGCAGCACCTCGTCGTCCAGACTCTGGAAACCGATCTGCACTTTGGTTGCGCCCAATCGTCGCACGCGGATGACCTCCTCCACGCTGATATTGTCCGGGCGCGTTTCGACCACCAACCCCACACACCGACAGGCAGCGGTTTCGTTTTCGCGGTGCGCGGTATCCAGTTCATCCCATGTCGCGAATTCGTCCACCGGGGATCGTGGGCGCTCGCCACGCGCGATTGAATCCGCGTGTTCACGAGAGCGCTGCATCTCGTCGCGGTAAATGGCTTGCACAGTCTGGTTATAGGAGCGTTCCAGCCGGGTGCCGTCCAGTGTCACCGGGGTGGGCGGCTGGTCCGGGTGGAATTGGGACGCCTGGCGCAGCGCCGCGCGCACCTCGTCCGAGCGATCAAGGCCCTGGCCAAAGTCGTGCAGCGCATCGAATATACGCTTGACGAACCATATCTGGTACCTTTCGGGATAGAACGACCACGTCCCGCCCAGGATGATGACTTCGATCTTGCCGGTGGGGTGGCCGGTATCGCGCATGGTTGTCAGGCGCGTCATTGTCTGCAGGTACGGGTCGAAGTGATTCTGTTCGGCACGCTGCGCGCCTGGCTCGTTGGCCAGGTAACTCTTGGGCATCCGCACGTCGTTGGGGCAGAAGATACATTCGCCGGGGCAGGGGAAGGGTTTGGTCAGCACCGTGACGACCGTCACGCCCGACTGCGAACGGACGGGCTTCATGCGCAGTCTTTCCAGCACCGCCGGGTCGAAGGGTGGCAGGCCATTGGTTCCCGCCAGGGCACGGTAGGCCACCACCAGCTCGTTTTTGCTGAACAGGCCCCCGCCATCTTTGGGAAACTGCTTGAGGATGCGCAGCAGGCTGTGCTGGTTTAAGTTGGGTTCCTGGATGACTCGCTTTAAAATCTCGTGCAGCGGTTCGCGATAGCGTTCCACATCAACTTTTCGTTTGTGTTTTTGCATAGTGCCCTATGGATGAACAAACCATACACCGGCTGAACCAGATCAACCGGGAATTTTACCAGATCACGGCCACCAGCTTTGACGAGTCGCGCAACCAGCCCTGGCCCGGCTGGGAGCGGATATTACCGCACCTGCACCCGCCGCTGAGCGTGCTGGACGTAGGCTGCGGCAATGGCCGGTTTGGTGCGTTCCTGGCCCAGCAGTTTGGTCTGCAGATAAACTACACTGGCCTGGACAGCAATCTCGTCTTGCTGGAACGCGCGCAGCACGCCCTGACCGGATTGAAAGGTGTTACGGCGCAGCTCGAAGCGCGCGACATCATCGAGCAGCCGCCGAACACCGGTGAATATGACCTGGTGGCCCTGTTCGGCGTACTGCACCATGTTCCTGGCCGGCAGCAGCGGCGCGACTTCATGCAGATTTTAGCACAGCGCGTCAAGCCGGGTGGACTGCTGGCGATTGCCGCGTGGCGTTTCTACGACTTCGAGCGCTTTCGAGACCGTGTCGTGCCCTGGCCGGACGATATCACCGTCGAGGCGCACGATTACCTGCTCGATTGGCGGCGCGGCGAGACGGCATTGCGCTACTGCCACTTTGTGGACGA
>JAADYV010000638.1 GCA_010092855.1 Chloroflexota bacterium
CTATGGGGCATGGGATTCCCACCAGTGCATCCATCTCTCCTGCATTAGTGATATTGCTACTTTCCCTCGCGCATCCCAAACGAAGAGGATTTTCCGGCAGTTCAAACACGCTTCAAGGCTGTTGGAATCCCGTGCCCCATAGCAACGTTGGAGCTTAGGATTCCAACCTGACTATCAAACCCTGTATCAGTACTTCTACCGATCTCTACCGGAAATCCATAGAATTTGAGGCAGACTGAGCCGCCGATCAAGCCAACACACTCTAGTCGTCACAAACACCGTTATTGTCCAATTGTCCAATTGATCGGTTGACATCTTCCCAGGAAACGATACAATCTCGGCTGTTCCTAAAAAACGAATAGGTTATCCAAACTGAGTACCCGTTTCCCCCGGATGGGCGGGTCAAAGGCGAAGTCGGTGTGAGTCCGACGCTGTCGCGCAACTGTAACCAGATCTTTGCAGGATTTGGAAGCCAGGTCGACCGCTCAGTTTGTTGTTTGTCTTGCCCTCGCGAATTGGGGTAGGCGTTGCCCTTCTGGCATATTGGCCGTATTGACACCCTTGCTCGCGGAGTAAGGGTGTTTTTATTTTGATGATTCGTCGGGTTCCATCATGAACGCTCTGTACCCTTTTTCGGCCATTGTCGGCCAGACCGACATGAAGCGCGCGCTCATCCTCAATGCGATCAATCCGTTGGTGAGTGGCGTGCTGGTTCGCGGCGAAAAAGGAACTGCCAAATCGACCACCGTTCGAGCGCTGAGTACACTGCTGCCTGAAAATCAGGTCCCGATGGTGACCTTACCCTTGAACGTCACCGAAGAAATGGTAATCGGTGGCCTGGACCTGGAAGTCGCGTTGAAAAGCGGGCAGCGGCACTTCCGGCCCGGCTTGTTGGCGCGTGCCAACCGGGGAATTCTCTACATCGACGAAGTGAATCTGCTGGATGATCACATTGTGGACATCATTCTGGATGCCGCTGCCAGTGGCACCAACACCGTTGAACGCGAAGGCATCTCGTTCTCGCACCCGGCACGCTTCATCCTGGTGGGCACCATGAATCCCGAAGAGGGCGAACTCCGCCCGCATTTGCTGGATCGCTTTGGCCTGTGTGCAGAAATTAGTGGGGAAGATGACCTGGAAGCGCGTATCGCCGTGCTCGAACGCCGCGAAGCTTTCGACCGTGATCCGGTGGCCTTTCGCCAGCAGTACGCGGCGCAGGATGCTGAACTCGCCCACCGGATCGCTGCTGCGCGTGAGAGGCTTATTCAGGTCGTGTTTCCCGATCATTTGAGTACCTTTGTGGCTGAACTATGTTTGCAACACAACGTAGCCGGACATCGCGCCGACTTGGTGATCCGGCACGCGGCCACTGCCCTGGCTGCTTTTGAAGGTCGCTGGGAAACTACCGCCCAGGATATTGAGCGGGTCGCGCGGTTGGCGCTCGCACATCGGCAGCGCGATGCACTGCCCGAACTATCGTCCCCGCCGCCGCAGAACGGTGATCAGCCGGATCAAGCGCCGGACGACGAATCACACCCATCTGAACATGACGAGCAAGTCTCGGATGAAAACCCCGCAACCCCGCCTGATATGTTGGAACTGCTCGAAGAACTGCCACTGGAACGCCCCGGTGCAGACGAGACGCCGCAAGAACACGGCGAACCGGACGGGCAGGTGTTCGACATGGGCACGCCGTTCAAAGTGCGTCGCATTAATCACCGCAAGGATCGGCAGGTGCGGCGCGGATCGGGCCGCCGGTCACGCACACGTACCATGCGCCAAGGACGTTATGTCAAGAGTGTACAGCGCGCAGGTGTATCTGATATTGCCTTTGACGCGACGGTACGCGCTGCCGCGCCGCACCAACAGCGCCGGGAGCGTGATAACGGGTTGGCGATCAACATTCGCGACGATGACCTGCGCCACAAATTGCGCGAACGACGCATCGGCAATTTTCTGCTGTTTATCGTGGATGCCAGTGGATCGATGGGCGCACAGGCGCGCATGGTCGCCACCAAGGGCGCGATCCTGACGCTGCTGATCGACGCCTACCAGAAGCGGGACCGCGTGGCGCTGATCACGTTCCGCCGCCGAGAGGCGACTGTAACTTTACATCCCACCTCATCGGTAGATTTGGCGGTCAAACACCTGCGTGAACTGCCCGTCGGCGGGCGCACGCCCCTGGCGCACGGACTCGTGGAAGGCTTCCGGCTGCTCAAATTGCACCTGCTCAAGGAAGCGAGCGCGCAGCCCATTGCGATTGTGATCACGGATGGCAAGGCCAATGTGTCGCTGCATAATGGCGCGTTACCGCACGAAGAAGCATTGAACATCGCCACAAAAATGGCCGACGAAACGCGCATCAAGTTCGTGGTGGTGGATACCGAACCCGCCGGAGTCGTCACCTTCGGATTGGCAAGTCGGTTGGCAATCCAACTGAACGCGGATTACTTCAAAATCGAAGACCTGCGAGCGCAGGACTTGATCGACATCGCGAGAAGAGCAACGTAATGCAAAAACAGTTCACCTACCCGTTCGCCGCTATCGTGGGCCAGGAGAACATGAAGCTGGCCCTGATTCTCAACATCATCAATCCGCTGATTTCCGGCGTACTGATACGCGGGGAAAAGGGCACCGCCAAATCCACCGCCGTGCGCGCGTTGGCCGATATCCTGCCGCTGATCGAAGTCATCGACGGCGATCCGTTCCAACTGCCGCCGGGGGCTGATCGCAGTCTCTACCGCGACTACGGCTTCGACAACGGCACGGAAACCGTTATCCGGCGCAAGGTACGTGTGGTCGAACTGCCGGTCGGCGCAACCGAAGACCGCGTGGTAGGCACGATGGACCTGGAACGCGCGCTCAAACACGGCGAACAACGTTTTGAGCCGGGTCTGCTGGCAGCGGCGCATCGCGGCATTCTGTACGTAGACGAGGTGAATTTGCTCGACGATCACGTCGTGGATGTGCTGCTGGATGCCGCGGCGATGGGCATCAACACGGTGGAACGCGAAGGCATCTCGTTTTCGCACCCGGCGCGGTTTACGCTGGTCGGCACGATGAATCCCGAAGAGGGCGAACTGCGCCCGCAACTGCTGGATCGTTTTGGGTTATGCGTCAACGTCACCGGCATTCAAGATACGATGGACCGGGTCGCCGTGATGGAGCGTCGCATCGCCTTCGAACGCGATCCCGAACAATTCTGCGCTGAATGGGAAGCCGAATCAGCGGCGTTGCGCGAGCGCATCGTCGCGGCGCAGGCGCTGCACCCGCAGGTTACAGCGAAGCGCGACAAGCTGGTCGCCATCGCCGAACGCTGCAAAGAATTCGACGTAGACGGGCATCGCGCCGACATCATCACATTGAAGACGGCCAAAGCGCTCGCCGCCTGGGATGGTCGCACCGCAGTCAATGACGAAGACGTACAGCGCGCGGTCGAGTTGGTGCTGCCGCACCGGATGCGCCGCCTGCCGTTTGAGGAAATCGGGGAGGTGCGCGCGTGATGGCTGAACCCACAGCAACGCCTATCCCCATCCGTTTCCTGGTGCTGATGCTGACCGGGGCGTGCAATTTGCGCTGCCGCTACTGCTTTGCGAGTGCCGTTACCGGGGGCGCGATGGCGCGGACGACCGCGTTGCAGGCGCTTGACCGGCTGGCGGCACACGATCTGCCAATGGTGATCGAACTGGCGGGCGGTGAACCGCTGCTTGCGTTTGACTTGCTCAAGGATGTGGTGACTTACGCGCAAACCGTCAATCCCCAGGCGCAAGTTGCGCTCCAGACCAACGGCACGCTGCTGGACGAGGACAAGCTGGCATTTTTGATTAAGCATCGCGTTGGGATCGGCATCAGTATGGACGGTATCCCCGCCGTCAATAACGCCCAGCGCGGCGACAGCATCGGCACACTGCGCGCCCTTAAATTACTGGAAGCGTACCAGCAGGGTGTGAACGTAATGGCGGTGCTGACGTATGCCAGTATCATGCATATTGATGAATTCTTAGTGATGTGCGCCGTGTTGCCCGCCGTGCGCACCGTGAACCTGGATATCGTGCGCCCAACCGGGCGCGCCGGTTGGGATAGGGTGCCCACCGAGGAGCAAATCACACAGATGGTGGCGGAAATGCTGGAAACGTTGGCGTTCATTAATGCGCGTCGTTTTCCGCCGTTGAAGGTGCGCGAGGTGGAACACGTCATCCGGCGGCAGGCCGACGTACAAACGCGCCCTTACTGCCACGCCGCCGAGGGGCGCGC
>JAADYV010000639.1 GCA_010092855.1 Chloroflexota bacterium
AATCGATGGAGCGACGAGAATATTCGTAGTCACGCTACCTCTCCTTGTGTCACGGTGCGTCGCGTATCTTACTGATTTCAACGTGAAAAAGCAATAGACAAACAATTCTTTGCGAAACCGGCACTTGACTTTGACGTTACGTCAGGGCGTATGATGGGGTGCAGTGCAGGATAAGGAGATGCGGTATGGAGTACACCGTCAAACAGGTAGCCAGCATGTCGGGCGTCAGCGAACGCACGCTGCGATACTATGACAAGATCGATCTGCTTCACCCGGCGCACGTCGGCACAAATGGCTACCGCTACTATGACCAGACATCGCTGCTGCGCTTGCAGCAAATCCTGTTTTTCCGCGAGCTGGGCTTCCGGCTTAACGAGATCAAGGCGATCCTGGATCAGCCAGATTTTGACGTGTTGCAGGCGTTGGCGACGCATCGTGCTGCATTACAGCGCCGCCTGTACCATCTGCATGACCTCCTGCGCACCATCGACCGGACCATCGATTACTTACAGGGAGAACACTCAATGAAAGACGAAGCGCTGTTCGAGGGCTTCAGCCCAGAAAAACAGGCTGAATATGAGCAGGAGATGCGAGACAAATATGGCAGTGAAACAGTAGACGAATCCGTGCGCCGGTGGAACAACTACTCCCCGGAAGAACGCGACACGATCAAGGCGCAGGGCGAAGCGGTCTTCCGCGCCATGCGGGACGCCATAAACGAGGGACACACCAGCCCGGCAGCCCAGACCCAGGTACGAGCCTTGCAGCAGCACATCGGGCACTTCTATGAATGCACGCTGGAAATCCTGCGTGGGCTGGGCGAAGTGTACGTCTCTCATCCCGACTTCGTGGCGACGTTCGAGCGCATTCACCCGGACCTGCCCAATTTCTTACACGCGGCCATCGATTACTACTGCGACCAGCACACCGAATAGGGCCTGGGCACGTCGAGGAGTTGATTCTGTGCACAAAAAACATGGCGATCTCTGGTTGAGGTCGCCATGCCGTGGTTAAATGGAAGCGGTGCGGTTGGTTAAAATTCCGCTTGCGGTTCGCCTAGCGCTTGTTTTTCATGCGGTCTTCGACCAGTTTCCTGAAAGGATCGTGGCCGGGTTTGACCAGCACCTCACGGGTGCGTCCGCCTGGTTTGGCAGCACCCACCACTCCTAACTCGGCCATCAGGTCCATTAGCCTTGCAGCACGGGGATAGCCTAACGCCAACCGGCGCTGGATCATCGAGGCCGAGGCTTCCCCTTCGGCAATGACCAGCGCAATGGCGTCTTCGAGCATGGGGTCGGTTTCGGCCAGCACTTCGCGCCGCGTCATGCCGCGTTCCCAGGGCGCGACACCGGGCGGTTCCAACTCGCCATCGGCGATGCGCTGCTGGTGCCACTCTTTCCAATAGTTCACCGCCGCGTTGACTTCTTCATCCGACACGTAACAGCCTTGCACACGCTGCGGACCGGACGCATCGGGAGCCAGGAACAGCATATCGCCGCGCCCCATCAACGACTCTGCGCCGGTATAGTCGAGGATGACGCGCGAGTCGGTGCTGGATGCTACCGCGAATGACACACGCGCCGGGAAGTTGGCTTTGATGAGGCCCGTGATCACGTCCACGCTGGGGCGCTGGGTGGCCACCATCAGGTGAATGCCAACCGCGCGCGCCATCTGCGCCAGGCGTGTCAGGTATCGCTCGGTATCGTCCGGCACCTGCATCATCAAGTCGCCGATTTCGTCAATGATGAGCACAATGTAGGGCAAGTGTTCGTCCTTGCGACGACGGCCCAGCAGTTGGTTGTAGATTTCCAGGTTGCGGGCAGCTTCTTTTTCCAGCAGCTTATAGCGCCGGTCCATCTCGCGCGTGGCCCAGCGCAGCACGCCGATGATACGGTCCAGGTCCGTTTCTACTGGACCAAGCAGGTGGGGCAGCCCGTTGAAGCGGCTGAGTTCGACCATCTTGGGATCGAGCAACACCAGGCGCACTCGCTCTGGTGGATTATTAAGCACAAACGCCATCGTCATCGACGCCAGCATGATCGATTTACCGGAGCCAGTCGTCCCCGCGATCAACAGGTGCGGCATAGTTTGCAGGTCTGCGACAAACGGCTCACCGGATACATCGCGTCCCAATGGCAGCGCTAACGGACGCTTGCGGTACTTGTAAAACCGTTCGGACTCCAGCACCGGGCGCAGTGCCACCGTGCTGGGTTTGCGGTTGGGCACTTCAACCCCCACATAAGAATGGCCGGGCACAGGAGCCTGGATACGCAGGCGCTTCGCCGAAAGCGCGAGCGCCAGGTCGCTGTTCAGGTTAGCAATCTGGCTGACGCGCACACGGTTCAAAACCCGCTCGCCCTCTTCGGTCACGGTTTCAGTGTACGGCGACACGGCATACATGGTCACCGTCGGACCAACCTTGACGTCGATCACTTCTGTCTCGACTTCAAACTCCAGCAGGGTATCGCGGATGATGCGCGCGTTGGTATTGATTTCTTCTTCGGTGGGTTTGTTGAGTTCTGTGTCGCTTAGCATTTCCAGCGGCGGCAGATTGTCGTCACGCTTGCCGACCTTTTTTACCTCGGTAAAGTCGTCCACCGTGAAATAGCGTTCGATGCGCCCATCGATCTGGCGCGTTTTGGCGCGCGGAGTCGATGTACGGGCACGGGCGTCTTGCTGGAACTCACGCGGCACCACCGATGGTCGGTCACCCGGATTTCCCGGTGCACGCAGGCTGCGACCATTTGAGGCTCCCAAGGTCCGCCGGGTCTGGTTGATGAGTTCTTCGCGTTCCTTTTTCGTCAGTTTGCGAACCGGCGGCGGTTCAGGTGCAGGTTCTTCCGTGCTGGCAGATTTGCCATTTTTGCTGCTCGCGGCGTCGGAAAGGGTGTACTCCTCAGGCGCAGGTGTGTCTGCCGGAACAGGCGCAGCCGGGGCAGACGACATCGGTTCTTCGCGGGGAGTTGCTGCACGCGGCACTACCGACTGGCGACGTGCAGGGGGGCTAGTGCGTGCCAATGCCGGTACCGCCACATCATCTGCCACCCAATCTTCAATCGTGTCGGTTAATGCTTCTTCTGCTGCAGCACGGCGGAACGACATCTCATCCAGGCGTTGAATGCTGGTTTGCAGCCGTTCATTAAGCCAACTGATCGCATAGCGAACATGGTGACGCCGCAACCCGGACAACACGATCAACCCGCCGGTCAACAGCGCTGAAAAGATAGCTAACGACAGCGGACGGCCCAGACTAGACGTCAGGTAGCTGAGGCCCCAGCCGATAAAACCACCACCACCGCCCTCACGTGCCAGGATACGAGGTTCAGGATCATTGGCCAACAGATGCAGCAGCGCTAGAAACGCCCCGTACACAACCTCTATTGCAGCAAAGCGCGCCCACCCGATGCGCACAGTTATGCCAAACTTGGGCAGCAGCAGCACGATCCCGCTGGCCAGCACCGCCAGCGCTGCCAGGTATGCGCCATGCCCAAAGATCCGCCGCAGCACATCCGACAACCTTACCGCCAGCACCGCTTCCGACGTGCTATTAAACAGCGCCGTCAGCGTCACAACACCAAGCACCATCAGCAAAATCGCGCCCAACTCGTCGGCCCAGGAAGGCAAGCGGTCGGCCATCTGCTGCCAGAACTCCGGTTCGGTCACGCGGACGATCCGCTGGCGCACCGATCCCAACCCTGCGCGAAAACGTTGCCACCGGCTGGCTTGCTTCTTAATAGGCTTGCGCGACTTGGCCTTCGATGTGGTACCGCCCTTTGATTTCGATGCCCGTTGGGACGACGTTGTTTTGGCCTTGCCCTTTGCCGCCGTTGCCTTAGATTTGCTGGCTGGCTTCTTGGCCGTTGTCGCTTTAGCCCTGGAACTGGAAGCTTTGGAACTGGTTTTGGATCCGGTGGTTTTGCCGGATGCACCAGTTTTTTTGCTCGCCCCGGTAGGTTTCTTGCTGGTAGAAGTGGTGCGTGATGTAGATTTACGTCTGGATGACGTAGAATCACCGCCGCTGGCGGTCTTCTTATCTGCCATAAAACCCTCCGCAGGGTACTCCTTGTATTAACGGGGGTGGGGAATGCGGGAACGCACGCCGCGCCCCGGTTTGTCTGGTTCCTGTGCAACTGATATTCTGTTCATTAATACGGTCCAATGGCCCTGGTAACAGCAGGATCACAGCCTTACCACCCTGCCGGATGCGGCTCCCTACCAACTTCAGGTCGTTGATTGTCACCGGTAGGCGATGACGTCAAACTTAAGCCATACCTGAGAGAGATACAAGCTGTTTGGGCCCGGACGGGGCCTTCAGGCGCGAACGTGGCCCGGTGGGGCGTGCGTAGCCTGAGAAGCTTCCCACTCTACGGGGAGAGTCGTCACTACTATTCCACCTTCATCCTCTGGGAAATCGTGTTCATCATATCATACTTGATTGTGTTCCGGAAGTTTCAATTCGATTATAGCACAAACGTTCTAATTGCTCAATGGTGACTCAACCTGCTTATCATCCGGGGGGCCACGTCATGCGCCGCCCGCCCAACAGGTGCACATGCAGGTGAAACACGGACTGCCCACCATTGCGTCCCTGGTTGGTCACCAGCCGGTAGCCATCATCAGCCAGTCCCTCTTGATGCGCCACCTGGGCGGCAACCGCCAACACATGCCCCGCGATAGGGGCATTCTCATCATCGAGGTCCAACGGCCCGGCGATGTGTTCACGCGGGATAACCAGGATATGCGTTGGCGCAGCCGGTTTGATGTCTCGAAAGGCAACCGCGATATCGTCTTCGTATACAATATCAGCAGGTGCATCCCCTGCTACGATTCTACAAAAAATACAGTCCATTGTATCCCCCCGATTTGTGGTCTTTTTGTACTATTGCCGCTGGTGTAGCCTCAACGTAACGCGCGGCGTTGGTTGGATGTCGGATGCAATCCGGGCTCAGATGG
>JAADYV010000640.1 GCA_010092855.1 Chloroflexota bacterium
CTCGCTGTCGTGCGCGGCGTGATCAACTTTGGCCAGCGCTACGGCACCCAGTGGCTGGGGCGCAAGGTGGCCTACGAAATGCGCATGGACTTCTTCACGCACCTCCAACGCCAGCCCTTCGCGTTCTATGACCGGACCCGCATTGGCCAGCTTATGAGCCGCGCCATCGGCGACATCGACGAAATCCGCTTTTTTGCCGGCATCGTTATCGGTGACGTGATCAACCTGTTGGTGCTGCTCGTCGGCATCTACGGCATCATGTTCACCATCAGCGTCCAGTTGACGCTGTTGTTCCTGATCCCGCTGCCCGTGCTGTTTATCATCGCCTATCTGTTCGGTGTGCGTATCGAACCGTTTTTCGGCGAAATTCGGTCCAAGCGCGGGGCCATGTACGCCCGCATCCAGGAGAATCTCTCCCACGTGGTGGTCGTCAAGGCCTTCGCGCGTGAGGACTACGCCCGCGACAAGTTCGAAGAGGACAACGACCAGGTGCTCCAGGCGTGGATCAAGCTGGCCAAGCTGTTTACCGCCGCCATGCCTGCGGTGTGGTTCATCGTGGGTTTCATGACCTTCCTGCTGCTCTATTTTGGGGGCGGCTGGGTCATCGACGGGGAAATTTCGCTGGGTACGCTGGTCGCCTTCACTGCGTATATTGGCCTGCTGACGTTGCCCACGCATCGCCTGGCATTCATGATTGATGTGACAGCGCGCGCCATTGCCAATGGCAAACGGATCTTCGGCATCATGGACACAACGCCCGAAATCAAGACACGGATGGGGGCCGTCAATCCCGGCAAACTGGAAGGCCACATCCGTTTTGAAGACGTCTCGTTTGTCTATGGTGCGCGCGAAGATGAGCCAGAAGTCGATGTGCTCGACGAGGTTTCGTTCGAAGCCTGTCCCGGCACCGTATCCGCTATCGTGGGCACCACCGGCAGCGGGAAGACCACACTTATCGACCTTGTCCCGCGCTTCTATGATGTAAGCAACGGCAAGATCACAATTGATGGCATCGACGTGCGCGACATGCCGCTCAAGGTACTACGCGCCCAGGTCGGGTATGTGATGCAGAATACGTTCCTGTTCAACGCCACCGTGCGCGAGAACATAGCGTTGGGCCGCCCGGATGCGACGCTGGACGAGGTGCGCGAAGCGGCTAAAGCTGCCCGTGCCCACGATTTCATTCTGGAATTCCCCGACGGATATGAAACCCTGGTTGGAGAGCGCGGCATCACGCTTTCCGGTGGCCAGCGCCAGCGCATCGCCATTGCCCGCGCGCTGCTGGTCAATCCGCGCATCCTGATCCTGGATGACGCCACCGCCAGCGTGGACAGTCACACCGAATACGAGATTCGCGCTGCGCTCAAAACATTGATGGAAGGCCGCACCACGCTGATCGTGGCCCAGCGCCTGAGCACGGTCATGCACGCCGACCAGATCATCATGCTCGAAGCGGGTCGCATCGTGGAACAGGGCACCCATGGCGAACTGGTGGCACTCAACGGACGTTATGCGCACCTGTGGCGGCTGCAAACGGACCAGGAGCCGCCGGCAGAGGATATTCGGGGCATTGGCCGCTCCGACGACAACATCATTCCCCCTGCCCCACCGGAGCCTGAAGTTGAGGACCGCAAACCAGAAAAACTTGTTACCGCCGAGTTTGCCGTGGTCAAGTCCGATCCGGAACAAAAGGAAGGCTGAGCCGTGAGCGACAATGAGAAGAACGGCAAACCCAAACTCGAACGTCCGATCCTCGAAACGCTGGTCCGCCTGCTGAGCTTTGTACGCCCTTTCCGGAAGCGGCTCATTGGCGTACTGGCCCTGATGTTTGTCACGTCCGGGGCTGCACTGGTTGCGCCTGCGCTGGTTCGCGCCGCCATCAACGAGGGCATGGCCGCGCGCGACGAATCGGCCCTGGTGCTGTTCAGTTTTCTGTTCCTGGGCGTGAAGGCCGTTGAAGGCGTCAGCCTGCGCTACCAGATGTACAACATGGTCTGGATCGGCCAGCACGCGATTATGACCGTGCGCCAGAAGCTGTTCTACAAGTACATGGACCTCCACCTGGGTTACTATGACCACAATCGGGTCGGGGACCTGATGGCGCGCGTGACGGAAGATACCAACTCGCTGCAAAACTTCATCACATGGGCGGTGGTCAACACGATCGGCAATGTCCTGACCCTGGCAGGCATCATCATCGTGATGCTGGTTTACGACTGGTATCTGGCGCTGCTGTCATTCACCATTTTGCCACCGATGGTGATCCTGACGCTGTGGTGGCGCAAACAATCGTCCAAACGCTACCGCGCGGTGCGCGAAGCCGTCAGCGCTGTTTCGGCCAGTTTGCAGGAAAACCTGGCCGGGATGCGCGTGATTCAGGCGTTTGTGCGCGAATATCACGAAAAGGATCGCTTCCAGGATGTGGCTTCCGACGAGCTGCACAAGAGCCTGCGCGCCGACCGGTTGGCGTCGATGTTCATGCCCGGCATCGACGTGATTTCGCAGATCGGCATTGCAATTGTGATCGGCGTCGGCGGGGTGCGTGTCATCAACGGCGACATGACCGCCGGAACGCTGGTCGCGTTTCTGCTCTACCTGGAGATGTTCTTTAACCCCATCCGCGACCTGGCCATGCGCCTGGACCAGTTCCAGGAAGCGGCAGCAGCGGGCGAGCGTATTCTCAACATTCTGGACACCGAGCCGGACATCCAGGATGCGCCCGACGCCATTGCCGTACCAGCCATACAGGGCGCGGTGGAACTGCGCGACGTGAGCTTCTATTACGAAAAGCCGGAGAACGGCTCGGTGCCTGCCAACGTGAAACCGGGTGAGAACGGGAAGTCTGCCGAAGCTGATAAGCCAGAAAAACCCACCGCAGCCGCGGAAACAGAGGAAGAAGAACCGGCCAACGTGCTGCACAACATCGACCTGACCGTCGAACCGGGGCAGATGGTGGCGCTAGTGGGGCACACCGGCGCGGGTAAAAGCACGCTAGTGCGGCTGCTAGGCCGGTTTTACGAAGCGCAGAGTGGACACATCCTGTTTGACAACCATGACATTCAGCGGATCACCATGCGCTCCTTGCGGGACCAGATGGCGTGGGTACCGCAGGACACCGGCCTGTTCGCCACCACGATCCGCGAAAACCTGCTGTATGGGCGTTTGGATTCCTCCGAGGATGAAATGATCGCCGCCGCGAAGGAAACCGGCGCGCACGAGTTTATATCCGCGCTGCCGAAGGGCTACGATACCGATGTGGAAGAGGGTGGATCGCGCCTGAGTGCCGGACAACGCCAGTTGGTTTCGTTCACACGCGCGCTGCTGGCCGACCCTGCGATCATCATCCTGGACGAAGCCACCAGCAGTGTTGATACTGTCACCGAGCTGCAGATGCAAGCGGCGCTGGCGCGGCTGCTGGAGGGGCGCACCTCGTTCGTGATCGCGCACCGGCTGAGCACGATCATCCGCGCAGACCAGGTGGTCGTGCTGGATCATGGGCGAATCATCGAACAAGGCACGCACCAGGAACTATTGGCTGCCGGCGGCCATTACCATCACCTGTATACCACCCAACTCCAGGGTGGCGAGAACGGCAACTAAACGAATTGTAGGGGGGCGTCAAGAAGCGCCCCCAACCCGTTCACAACCGTTATCATCTCAATCCAACGCTATACCAACCGGGTTACATCCAGCGGATCGCCCTTCTTTTCATCCCGCACCAGGGACAATGCATCGTCGGGACAGTGATCTACACAGACGCCACAGCCCATACATGCGGCCCAATCAACCACCGCTGACCCGTTAACTGTCATCGATCCAAAAGGACAAATGTCCTCGCACGTAACACAGGCACCACAGGCAGCTTCATCCACCTGAGCGACGTACCCGGACGATGCAACCATTGGTGTCCCATAGGTAGTCATGGTTTCTATGCCAAAGCAGCAGCATTTGCAGCAGTTACACAGTGCATACATCCGGCCTTGAAACAAGTCCTTGAACCAGGCAGCGTGGACGTTTCCACGAGCATGAGCGGCCTGCAAAATCTCAAGTGCTTCTTCCTGGCTGACACGGCGACTGCGATCTGGATGGTGCTTGAGTACAAAATCCGCAAACGGCTGGCCGATCGCCATACACACCTGGGTGGGGTGGCAGTGGTCTTCTCTTGACAGGCGGCAGGCACACTCATACAACGTCACATCTGGCGGGCCATCGAGCACCAGCTTCCGCGCCATCGGATACGGCAGAATCTGCTCCAGATCGCGCCGGATTTTGCAGTCGATGGTGATGAGTGATTTAGCCTGCTCGGGTGTCAGCACTTTGCTGTGAAAGCGATTTGCCCACCATTGCCGCCCCCAGGTACCAATGCGGGGAAGAATGACACGTCGGGATACCTTGACATACTGCGGAGTCCAGCGCCCGTAAATATACATGTGCGCCGCTTTGAGGGCGAACGGCATCAAAATTAGCACGAATACAAGAACAATAATGATGATCATGATGTTCCCTCCTAAAAGGATTACGTGACAAAAATGATGCCGTTGCAGCAACGTTTGCTAACACAACCTGCTATGATCTCAAGCGGTTACGAAACCACCGCGTTTACGGGTCTTTGCGCAAGAAATCGATGTTGATCTGGAACATGTTTGTCCAGTGCCACGTGGTATATTCGGCTGGCATGTCGGGTTCATCCACCGCTCGATCCGCCGCAAACGCCCGCACCATCGCCACGTAGTCCCGGAACATGCCGAACAACTCGCGCGAGCCAACATCGCCGTGTCCCGGTATGATCGTCTGTAAGGGTGGCTCAAGCGCTTCTAGTTGGTCAACAATCGACAGCCATTCATCGACGGAACCGTCGCAGTTCAGCGGCGGCTGCACCCGGTTGAACAACAGGTCTGCCACAAACGCGATGCCGTCGTCCGGCAGCCACAGGATCGAGTCGCTGGCAGAGTGCCCGCCGCCCATCGCTTGCACGACAGCGCGGCGCTGCGTGCCGTGCAGAACCAGGTGATCCTCAAACACCACGTTTGGCAGCCGGACTCGCAACCCAGGTGCATCTTCAGCGAGGATGCGCAGCACCTTGACAAAGATGGCTTTCTCTTCGCGCTCGGCAGGGTCTGCGGCAGCGGTCAAAGCGGCTTCGGCGTCAGCCAGCGTCTGGTTGACGTTCTTCTGATGCGTTTCAGTTTCGACCGGCGTGTTGGTGATCATATCCGTCCGGGTAGACAACGTCGCCATCACGTCGGCTTCGGTCGGAAACACGAAGTTCCCCTGCACATGATCGCGGTGCCAGTGGCTGTTGATCACGGTAGTCACCGATTGGCCGGTGAGCGTTTGCGCCGCCAGCAACAGATCAAGCGATGCCTGGGTAGTCAGCATCGTATCAAACACGATCACGCGCCCGCCCAGGTCCACGATCCCACAATTGCACAGCCCTGCCCCATCCATTCTGGCCAGCGCAACCCACACGCCATCGGCCAGATCTTGAATCTAGAAGTGTTTTGATGCCACCATCGCTGTCCTCCTAAACTCACAATCGCGCATGATACACCGTATAGCCTTGCCTACTGTTCCTTACGTCATCCGAAAGTGGTAGTTTCGGAGTAAGTTAGCGCTGCGGCGGATTCCGCGCGCGACCGCGCCCAGACGCTGCATGTCCCGCCACTACCGCGCACATTGGGACCATTGTCAGGTTACAGCAGGCAAATCATTGTAGACAAATCCACACTTTTCGATCACAATAGCCGACGTAAGAAATGTTGCCTTTAGCCAGGAGCAAATCGCCAACGGCGCGCCTTTAGCGGCAACGTTAAACTTGATTGTGAAAGGACACGTCATCGTGAACAAACGCAGCATTGTATTTTATAGTGTCATCGCAGCCCTGATCGTGGCTATTGGGCTGACACCATTCGTTGCCAGCTCGGGCAGCTCGTCTCCCCAATCAGCACACGCCCTGCAGCAAGAACCCTCCCCTACCCCCAATGATCCGGCCTGGCTGGCGTTCGTGGCAGCGCGCGCCGCCCTGGAAGAGAAAACGGGCGGTGATTACACCTACGTCCGGCGCTGGGAGTTTGAAGAAGCCGAATGGGAACAGGGCATTGACTCGTGTGTGACGCTGCCCGACGGAGAATTTGGTCGCCAGATTTATTTTGGATGGCGCTTCGTTATCACCGCCCTCAACGGCAACCAGTATGAAGTGCGCACCAGCTTTAACTACCAGATTATTGCGGTGTGTGACGAAGTGACCGTCGATACCACTGCGGCGGCGGCTGCCGAACCGGCGAATGTTGATCCCAACCTCCCGGCTCCCGTTTCGGGTGCAGCTAATACTGGCTCGTTCGAACTGGGCGGCCAGGTCACTGGCCTGTACCCGGACACGCGCGCGGCGCTGCAGGCTGCGCGCATGACGTGGGTCAAGATGCAGCTTCGGGTTGGCCAGGATGGGACTGGCCTCATCGCCGAGGCGCATGGCGCAGGTTTCAAGATTCTGTTCTCTGTGATCGGCGACAAAGACCAGATCATGAATTCCAGCTACCAGGACACCTATGCGGACTACGTAGCGGGCCTGGCTGCAGCTGGGGCGGACGCTATTGAAGTCTGGAACGAGCAGAACATTGACCGCGAATGGCCCGCCGGGCAGATCAACGGCGCGAACTACGTGCCGCTGCTGGCCAAGTCGTTCAACGCTATCAAGACCGCCAACCCCAACACGCTGGTGATCACCGGGGCGCTGGCTCCGACAGGCTTCTTCGGCGTGGCAGGCTGCACCGACCAGGGCTGCAACGATGATGTCTATACCCAGCAGATGGCGGCAGCGGGTGCTGGCCAGTACGCGGATTGCATCGGCGTGCACTACAACGAAGGCACCGTTGCCCCCAGCGCCAGCACCGGCTCAGCCCAGGGCGACAATTACCCCACACGCTACTATGGCACCATGCTCAACCGCGCGATTGGCCCCTTCGGTGGCAAGCAAGCGTGCTTCACCGAACTGGGTTACCTTACCGGTGAAGGTTACGGGGCGCTGCCGGGTGGCTTTGCGTGGGGTTCCGGCACCAGCATCGCGGAACAGGCCGCCTGGCTGGCCGAAGCCGCAACTCTGTCCGCGACCAGCGGCAGGGTACGTATGATGATCGTGTTCAACGTGGACTTCACCTTCTGGGGTGAAGACCCGCAGGCTGGTTACGCCATCATCCGTGCGGACGGCTCCTGCCCAGCCTGTAACAGCCTCGCTACGGTAATGCAATAGATTTCTGCCACACGGCAAGGTGTGATGTAAAATGGGGACGCTCCAGAATGCACCGGGGCGTCCCTGTACGTTGGGGTACAGGTAAACAGCGGGACCAGGGTCGGTAACCAGCACTTCCGGGAATAATTTATGAATATTTTATCCAGTCCTCACCAAGACGGTGTATACTCTTTCTAAA
Source organism: Chloroflexota bacterium (assembly GCA_010092855.1). GTDB lineage: Bacteria > Chloroflexota > Anaerolineae > Aggregatilineales > Aggregatilineaceae > TC-15. The sequence continues at coordinate 7,425 of JAADYV010000640.1, forward strand.
CGCAGCTCTAACCACGTGCCGCTGGAATCGGTTTGCTAACTAGGTTGGCTTAACACAGAGGTCATATGGAGCTAAAACCTGGGGACAACATTGGGGAATATACCGTTCTCGACATGATCGGTGATGGCGGCTACAGCGTAGTTTATAAAGCCGAAGATACCAACCTGCTGCGCCCGGTAGCCATCAAGCAGTTTAGCCCAGAAGTCTTCTCCGAAACTGGCACCCGCGAATGGTTCGTGCGCGAAGCACGGCTGTCGGCCAGCCTGAACCACCCCAACATCGTGGCGACCTATGCCCTCCGCGAACAGGCCGACAACCTGTTCCTGGTCATGGAATACCTGCCGGGCGGCGATCTGCATACGCTTATCGAAGAAAATGGCCCACTGAGTCGCAGCGTGCTGCTCAAGGTAGCGTCTAACGTATGTCACGCGCTGGAAACGCTTCACGCGCGCAACATCATTCACCGCGACATCAAGCCGGAGAACATCCTCATCGCCCAGGAAAATCACTTCAAACTGGCCGACTTCGGTCTGGCGCACATCCACCATCACCAGGCGCGCCTGGGATCGGCCAACGCCTCGTCCGGCCCCCAGCCCGGTACCTTGCTCTACATGTCGCCCGAACAGGCATTCGGTCACGAGGTCACCGTCCGCTCCGACATCTATTCCCTGGCCGTCGTGCTCTACGAAGCCATGACCGGCCATTACTATTTCGACTATGACTACATGACCGAAGACGACGATGCGCTGCTGCAGTTGATCGCGGAGGAATCGCCGCTGCCCATCGACGGGCATCACGACTCGGTTCCGCCTGCATTAGGCGAACCACTGCTGCGTGCGCTCAGCAAAGACCCCGAAGAGCGTCCCGCTACCGCCCGCGAATTCCTTAACGAGATCAAAAACGCAGTTTCACGCAGCAAGCGCTCCACCCTAACGCAGAAGCGCCGCCGGATCGAAGCACAGCCTCCCCTCGTATCGCCCGAACTGCTGCAGCAACTATACACTGTGCGCACCTTGCGTGACGCCGATAACCAACTCGACGAAGCCCAACAACGCCTGCAGTTGATCTGGGAGATGTCGCCCGGTGTGCCTGAAGTCGCTGCCGAATGGGGCGAAACGCTGCTAGCCCACGGTGATGTCGAAGGCGGCCTGGGCTGGATCGAACGCGCGCTGCGCATCAAGCCAGATCTGCCCTTCGCACAGCTCGCGCTGGCCGAAGCATTGCGCAACACAGAACAGGATGAAGAGGCTGACGACGCCATCATCGAAGCCATTCACGCCGATCCCGACCTGGTATATGCTGTGCTCTACGATGACATCGTGGCTGAACTCGATGATCCGCCCGCCTACGAAGCATTTGTTACGCTGTTTCAGCGTGCTGCCGAAGACCAGCCTTCCGCAGCCGTCTATCATAATCTTGGCCAGGTGCTAGCATTGGATCCGGGGAGCGAAGAGGACAGCATCACCGCTTTTGAAACTGCGATGTCGATCGACCCCCAGTATGGCCCGGCCTACGTGGGGTTGGCCAGCCTGCTCAGCCAGCTAGAGCGCCTGGGCGACGCCATTGAGCTGCTCGACCAAGCCAGTTACCAGACTTTCCCTGAACTGCCACCCGACGATTGGCACAAAGCCAACACTGTCTATCAGGCTGTCCACGCGCACCTGGCCCTGGCGCTGGCCTATGCTGAAGTTGGTCAGTTCGAAAACAGCGCAATCGCCGCCTGCACTGTGCTGGACCTGGACCCCAGCGCACTGGAAGACGATGGCCCCATTCTGCTCGACGCCTACCTCCAGGCAGTTGAAGACTGGATCAGAGCCAAGAATCACCTGCGCGCCTACAAGTTCCTAAACCAGATCATTCCCTTGGCCGCCCACTGGGGCAACTACCGGGTCTTCATGCTGCTGGGGCTGACACAGGGCAATATCGGCGCGGAGTTCCGCCGCAAACGCCAGTGGGAAGATGCCGTTCAGTGGCTGAAGAATGGGCTGGCCAGTCTCCGCCAGTCACACTCCAACGGTGGAGACGTGGAAAAGATTGCCGTCGCCGTGCACAAAGAATTAAAAAAAGCGCAGCAACACGAGTGAAAAAGCCGGGCAGCAATCGAAGCGACCCGGCTTTTCTTTTGCCGATAGTCGGTATTCCAGCGCGCTAGCTCCGCGTGCGGAACTCGTAGCGGATGATCAGGCTTTCCCCGGCGGGCACCGTCACTTCCCACTCCAGGATATTGCCTACCCGCTGCTCTGGAATGTAATCGTCAGGAAACACGTAGTCCCAAGCCCGATCTTGCCAGAAGTCCAGTACCATCAGGTCCAGGCCATTCTCACCAAAGTTGCTGATCTCCAACTCGACCGTGTTCAAGTAATTGTCGTTCGATTGGTAGACCTTGCTGTCGGAGCGCCGCACGCGCACATCCGGCAGGCTGCCTACCGTCACACTACCCTCGCTGCCGATTGGCGTCGTCTCGATGAAGTCACTGCCGATGAACAGGTTGTCCTGGTACGTGCGCACAATACCCTCGGCCAGCGGCACGTCCGTGCGGTTGGTCACCTTGTAGATTACGTCCGTTTCTTCGCTGATGGCCGCATTCCAGACGTGCAGCCGCCGCGCGCCGAGTTCGGCATCTGCCAGATTCACATACACCGTATCGCCCGGTTCGGCAGTCACCGCACCCAGAGGATAAATGTGCTGCAAATCCACCGTCCCCACGCCCAGCGCAGGCAGGGCGACAGTGTCCTCATAGCCCACCACGTACTGATTCATGGTCACCTGCGACACCTGGTCTACCTGCCCCGCCAGATCCACACGCCCCGCCACCAGGTAGACGGTCGTGTCTTCCAACACTAGCGCCGCATTAGCGATCTCGGCAAAAAACGCCAGCGCCACCGTTTCTTCATCCTGGATCAGCATGTCGTAGGACGGCTGCCAGCTTGCGCCCGGCAGCAGGTACTCGAGTGTGATCTCGCGCGTGGGGGTTTCAGTCGTGTCACCCGGCTCCCACGTCACGATATAGGCCGTGCCACCGCTGCCGGCATAGTACGTATTGCTGATGAATACCTCATCCGCCTGCCGCCCGGCAATGCGATAGTTATGCACCCGCTCGCCATTTTCGTACAACACGAGCGTGTTGGGATACGTTCCCGGCGGCAGCACAATGCGAATATCCTGTTCCGCCGGAAGCACCACCGTATCACGCACAAATGCGATATCGCTCAAGTAAAGCGCCACTTCATCCGGGTAACTCTCGTAGAAGATTTCGCCACCGCGCGGAGGGCTGGCCCCTACCACTTCCCGGCTGGCCCACGCCGCCCCGCCAATCAGGGCTGCCAACACCACTCCTATCACCAATACTCGTTTTGCGTTTATCATCAACCATATCCTTTCCGCTCTAACACACTTAGGTTGCACGAACGTCGACGAACACGGCTAATCCGCCTCCATGTCATGGTTGGCCATTCAGCACCTCGCGGCGCAGCAAGTCGAGCGTTTGCAGCGTCAACAGGTTGCGCAGGGTGTAGCCGGACACCGCTTCGTCACCGGTGAATGCGATACGTGTTCCCACGCTGCCCGCCGTCAGGTGCGTATAATCGCGCACCAATCCCAGGTTGGGCAGCTCTTGCGCCGCACGCCAAAAGTTAATCAGCGGAATGTCATATTCGCGCGCCAGATCGACCACGACCATATTGAATTGCAGCGCCTGTTCCCAGCGCACATCACGGTGCCAGGTGAAGGTCGTCAGCACCGGGATCACGCCTTCCGCCAGCGACAGGTCGATGATCCCGCGCACAGCCACCTCGAACTCCTCAATGCGCAGGTTGATCATGTCGTTCGGCCCAAACATCATCACGGCAACGGCAGGCCGCACACGCCGGTATTCACACGCCAGCGGTCCCTCATCGTCTTCGCACAGCGCCGGGTC
>JAADYV010000134.1 GCA_010092855.1 Chloroflexota bacterium
CATCGACAACTGGCTCGCAAGCAGAAGCGACGGAAGAGGTAGGACCGCTTGCCACCATATCCGAAGGGCAGACGGCATTCCCGATCTTGGACATTGAGGGTGGGCTGGTTTTTGTGCGCGACAACACGCTCTACCTGGGGCGCTTTGACGGCCAGGACCCGGTGCTGTTGGAAGAAGGCATGATTCCCTTCACGTTTGAGCTATCACCCAACCGGCAGCAGTTGTTCTACTATGCTTTTGAACGTGATGGGCGACGTGGTGACAATACGATGCGCGTGGCGAACCTGGCGACAGCGACCACCCAGGACCTGGTCTATGGACCAGAGGGTGAGCGCGATCCCATGCCTTTTGTCAATTGGTCGCCAAACAGCCGGTCGGTGCTGCTGCTGGACCAGGAGCAAGGTGGCGGCCTCATGGTTGTGCGCCTGGACGAGATGCAGCCGCCAGTTCGCACCGAGGCTTTCCAGTTTTTCCCGTCGGCGGCATGGCTTTCAGACCAGACATTTGTGTATTTGTTCGTCAGTCCAGACGCTGGCGGCCAGTTCATTCCCGGCGTGTTCTTGTTTGATACCATAACCCAGCAAGCGGCTTTCCTGGGCGAATTTCAGGAGTTTGCCCTGTTTGAGTTCTTATACCTGGAAAGCGTATTGAACCAGTGGGGGTTTGTGTACGATGAGACATTCACTGCCGATGATCGGGCCGTGCGGCTGCCCAGCGGCGAGCGGGTGTACATCAACTTGCCACCGCTTGCCAATAACAACACCTTGCCAGAATGCAGCGATTGGGAAGTGCGCCAGGTGTCCTATCCCGCATTTTCTCCTGGTGACTACGAGGTGACCAGGCAACTGCGTGTTCTGGACACACAGCAATCCCCGGATGCTTACGCCGCGCAGGCTGCCAGCCCCGAACTGCTGGAGGCTGCGGTCCAGATGGCGGACCTGGCGCTGGAGCCGGACGAGTTGGTAGCGATGGTGGCGGTCAGTATGGTCGATGCTGACGATGCGGAGCAGGAGGCTGGCGACGCAGAAGACGATGAGCAGGTCATTGCGCCGCTGCTGACCATCACCGTGACGGCAGACAATGCGGCCCAGGCGCTTACGATCGCAAATGCGCTCGCGGGGGCGCTGCTGGACGCAAACCGTGTAGTCGCCACGCCAGAACAAGTGACGCAAGCAGATGAGGCGCGGTTGGAGATTGAGCAACTGGAAATTGAAGTCCAGGCGGCGCGGGACCGGCAAGACGAGCTGCGGGACCAGTTACCCGATGCCACTGACCAGGACGAAAGAAGCCAGCTCGAAGACCAGATGCTGGCTATCACACGAGAGGAAATCGCCCCGCTAAACGACCGCATTAATGAGCTGGAGCTCATCGTCAACGCTGCCGAAAGTCCGCCACAACCCCTCGAAACGGTTGGTGTGGCGCGCCTGCCGGTGTCGTTTGACGGTGCCAGCACCGACGTTGCGCCGGAAGACGTAATTTACCAGGTATCCGACATTACCTTGCTCTCGGATTTAGCGGCGCTGCCGGATGGCTCCTTGCTGTTCCTGCGCTGGCAAATGCCGGGCTGCCAGGGGGCGGGTGATGAAACGGACCTGACGGTCGAACTGGTGCGCCTGGTGCCCGGTCAGGAGCCGGAGGTCATTTCCGCTGATATCGATCCAGGGCAAAGCATCCTGGGCGGGTTTGATAACCTGCTCGACCTGCGCGGCCAAAAATATAACGTCACGCCCGATGGTCGCTATATCTTCTGGATCGGGCGCGACAGCGAGTTAACCCGATCGTCGCTCTACGTCACCGACCTCCAGGCGGACACCACGACCGAACTGCTGGCCGCCAGCGTCGAAGGCGAAGACGCTATCGGCTTTGACGACGTGGCCTGGATTCCATGATCGGTGGTCGGGGATCATCTCCGTTCGTTTCGATGCAGGGCGTGACCGCGAGTCGCGCCCCGGTATTTTGACGGCTGTTTGCCCTGCCTGCGTATAAAAAAATGATCTCCATGTAACAAAACAGCAGCCCAAATAGTGCGATAGGCAGGTATACCATGGTGGCAAGGCAGAATACAGTGCAGCAAAAAATCGGCGTAATCGTGATGGTGGTGATGTTGGCGCTCGCGGGTGTCGTGATGCCCGAAGCCAACGCACAGTCAGACGAGGGAGCGGACCAGGAGCCCGAGCGCACCTACTACACCTACGTCCCCACCTCATATGACGGTGCGGAAGCCGTACCGCTGGTGATCGCGCTGCATCCGTTTGCGTCGTCGGGCCGGGCGATGGCGGCCATGACGGGGTTTGATGCGATGGCGGAGGAAGAGGGATTTATCGTCGTGTATCCCGACGCGCTCGACCTGGACTGGAACGACGCGCAGAACACCACCGGCTGGGAAACACCCCTGCAACTGGTCGATGACGTGGGCTTTGTCACCGGCCTGATCGACGAACTGGCCGCCGAATACAACATCGATACCGGCCAAGTGTTTCTGACGGGCTTTGGCGTTGGCGGGATGATGGCCTACCGGTTGGCGTGCGAAGCGCCGGATCGTTTTGCTAAGGTTGCGGTGGTTGGCACCTCGATGTGGGACTATCACCTGTCCGCGTGCCCAGATGAAGGGGACCCGGTGTCAATGTTGATCCTGATGGGTGGTGACAGCCTGGAATACCCGCCCTCCGGACGCACGACAACGCGCGATACCGCCGATGGCCAGGTTGTGCTCCAGGCGCTCAACGCCTACCAGATCGCGTTGTACTGGGCTGGACGCAACGAATGTGATCGGGAAGATACCAACCGCGATAATCTGGCCGGGGATCAAGTCTATACCTCGTGCGCGGACGATACCAGTGTGATGCTGCGTGTGCTCGACGGGGTAGGCACCAACTGGCCGCGCACCGGCGACTATACGCTTAACCAATTTGGCGTTGACGCCACCGAAATTGTGACCGAATACTTTGTGGGCGATGTCGAGGAAGCCAACTTCGACTCCCACCGGGTGCAGGGGAACGAGGGGTTTGGCGGCGTGCCGCGCGGCTACATCCTCTACGTGCCGCCGTCCTATGACCCGGCAGTACCGATGCCACTGGTCGTGGCGCTGCACGGGCGGCCCGGTACGGCGGCGGGCCTGGCTTACCTGTTCGACCTGAACAAGCTGGCGGCAGAAGAAGGCTTTATGGTGCTCTACCCGGATGGGATGCCGGTGCTGCCTGATCAACTGGGCCGGGAATGGAACTACACCCTGGGCGCGCCGGGTTACGAGTACCATACGGTGGACGATGTGGGTTTCCTCTCCACCTTGATCGATGACCTGGCACTGGACCTGAACATTGACCGCCAGCGCATCTACGTCACCGGGTTTTCCAACGGTGGGTTCATGACGCAGCGGTTGGCGTGTGATGCCTATGACCAATATGCGGCGTTTGCGGTCGTGGGCGCGACGCTGTTCCCCTACTTCGTCGAGGCGTGTTTTGGTGCGCCGCCGGTGCCGATTATGTTCATTCACGGCACGGCTGATCCAAGCGTGCCCTGGGAAGGCACGGTCATGTCGGGCGAGGTGTTGAGCTGGTCCGCGCCAGAAACGGTGCTGTTCTGGGCGGTGAACCAAAACGAGTGTGCCGCCGACCAGGTGGTGGATACGGTGCTGCCACCGGACCCGGTCTCCAACACGCAGGTGTTCCGCTACGATTTTGGCGGATGTTCCGGGCATTCGGACGTGATTTTCTACGTCATTGAGGGCGGCGGTCATAATTTGCCCGGAGTACCGGACCGGCTTGACCCCGAAATCGCGCAATTGGTGAATACGGACATTGTGGCGGGCGAGGTGATCTGGGAGTTCTTCGACGAGTTTTCGCTCGAAGCGCCAGAGGCGGACGCGCCATCCGCCAGTGAGCCGCAGGTCGCAAGCGAATAGGCACCGTTCGTACGGGTACATCATCAGGGGCAGGACCAACCCGGCTCTGCCCCCTGTTCTTTTTCTGGTTTGGAGAATGGGCGGCCTTGCCTAGTTCACCTGCCAGATACGGACCGACCCATCCAGGCTGGCGCTGGCCAGCATGGTGCCGTCTGGCGACCAGGCGACGGACATCACGCGGTCGGTGTGCCCGCGCAGGTCCAGCAGTTCACCACCATCGGTGTCCCAGATAATGATCGTTTGATCTTTGCTGCTGCTGGCGATCTGGTCTTGGTTGGGCGACCAGGCGACAGAATACACGGTGTCGTTGTGGCCTTCCAGGGTGTCCAGGCGGTCAAAGCTAGTGGATTCCCAGACGCGCACGGTGGCGTCCGAACTGCCGCTAAGCACGATGTCGCTGTCCGGAGACCACGCCACCGACCAGATTTCGCCCCGGTGCGCGCGCAGCACGGCCAACTGCTCGCCGCTATCCGCGTCCCAAAGGCGCACCGTGTTGTCCGGGTACCCACTCCCGCCGCCGGTTGCCAACCGCGTGCCGTCTGGCGACCACGCCACCGCGTTCACCCAGTACGCATGACCGGTCAGTTCGTTCAGTTCTACCCCTCCAGCTACGTCCCAGATGCGCACGGCGTTGTCACCACCGACGCTGGCCAGTCGTTCGTTGTCCGGCGACCACGCCACCATGCTCACCCAGCCGTTGTGCGCCTCGAAGGACGTGATCTGTTCGTAAGTCTCGGCATCCCAGATGCGTACTGTCTGGTCATCGCTGCCGCTGGCCAACATGCTGCCATCTGGGGACCAGGCTACCGTCCACACCGGGGCGTTGTGGCTGTCGATCACAGCCAGGCGGTCGCCGTTTTCGGCGTCCCAAATGTGAATCGTCGTATCCTGGCCGCCGCTGGCCAGCCGCTCGCCGTTTGGGGACCATGCCACCGAGTAGACGCTGCCCTCGTGCCCGCGCAGCACCAGAATCTCTTGCTGCCGGGGTTGCGCCGCTGCCGGTCCGACTGCCAGCACCACCATCATCACGACCATCACTGCCACTGGCATCATCTTGCTCATCCGCTTCATCGAAAATTCCTCCTTAGGGAATATGCTGGAAAAATAGCTCCCGCCAGACAGACCGTCCCGACTGTGATTGGCAGGGTTGGCCACAACTGTCGATTGCACCTATTGATTATAGTCCGGGCCACATGCTTCGACCATCCGTGCCTGGTCAGCGCGAAATCAGCAGCATACTGATCAACAGCAGCCCGGCCCCCACCCAGCCCAACGGATTGGGAATTTCGGCGAAAAACAGGATGCCGATCAAAATGCCACTCACCGGCTC
>JAADYV010000641.1 GCA_010092855.1 Chloroflexota bacterium
ATGCGGCGGCGCAGCGCCCCCTGGCCGTTGATGCGCCGGACGACAGCGCGATCTCCTATGGCGATCTGGTCGAGGGTTTGAGGTTCGGGCATGGATGGTTCCTTCCAAAGCGCAGTAGTTGCGAATAATTCTCAATTAGGCTTGTTCCATTATTCACTCAACGAAATGCAGTGGATAGTGACGGATATCACGCTTTGGGAATGCCATCTGGCCTGTTGTTGAGAATGATTCTCAATTCACTTTGGAGACGGAGGTAAAACAGGAAGAACCTTAGTCGCTTTTTCACAGGGAAACAGGAGCTATTTCAGCTTCCAGGCAAGGCCAGCAACCAGCAGAAACACCTGGTCGGCCGCGTGTGCAAGCTGCTGGTTGGCGCGCCCCAGTCCATCACGATAGAAACGTCCCAGCCGGGTTGGGGGTACGATACCCATACCGACCTCGTTGCTGACCACAAGCCAGGTAGCGTCTGTTTGCGCAAGGGTATCCAGGAGACTATCGATTTCGGCCAGGATTGCCGCACTGACATCGTCCTGGGTACAATCGTCAGGCAAAGAGAGCAGAATGTTGGAAGCCAGCAGCGTGATACAGTCGAGCAGCACCACGTCAAAAGCACCGGACTGCACTGCTTCACGGACAGCTTTTCCCGTAGCTGACGGGGCTTCGAGTGTCTGCCAGCCAGGAGGGCGTTCAGCCCGATGCCGGGCGATGCGTTCGCGCATTTCGTCGTCAAATGCCTGTGCGGTGGCGACAAACAAGACTTGTTCTCCGTGTTCTCTGGCCCACGTCTCTGCATAACGGCTTTTGCCGCTGCGCGCACCGCCTAACAACAAGATCAGTTTTCCCACGTCACAGCCCCTTCACGTTGAGGACGACCAGACACAGCAGTTCGGTTAACTCGCATAGCGCGCCGTAAACATCCCCGGTCAGCCCACCGCCCAGGCGGTGCGACGCCCATAGGCCCACACCGCCAACCGTAATGGGCGCGACGAGGATGATCACCCCGGCAGGCCAGCCACACGCGGCAGCCACCAGAACGGTCAGCAAGGTAGCGACCGCGACCTGCCATCGGCCCAACCCGTCTCGGAAATAGGCTCCAGTTCCGGACGTGCGCGCATAGGGAAAATAATACACGGCCAGCACCATCGCCCACCGCCCGATGATGGGTGGCAGAATGAGTTGGTGCGCGGCGACACCTGCCAGCGCGATCCACTTGCCCAGCAGCAGCAGGATCAGACCTGTTACGGCCCACGTTCCGGTGCGCGGGTCTTTCATGATCTCCAGGCGGTGGGCTGGTTCGACGGTCGCCAGCAGCCCATCGCAGGCATCGCCGAAGCCGTCGAGGTGTAACCCGCCGGTCAGCACGACCCATGTCAGCAGGGCCAGAAATGCCACCAGGTCGGCGGGCAAAAACCGTATCGACGCCACGATACTTATCGCTCCGCCAACCACCACGCCCACCAGCGGATAGTATGCAAACGAGCGTCCAGGGCGGCTGTCACGCGGCCAGCCAATCGGCAGAATGGTCAGGAAAGCCAGCGCGCTGCGCAGGTCCGTCCAGCACGAGGTCAGGGTAGATTTCATCTCAGGCCGGACCGCTGACACTGGCGCTGTCGAAGGTCGCCATTTCTTGCAGGGTGCGCATCGCGGCTTCGATGATGGGAATGGCGAGCACGGCCCCGCTGCCTTCACCCAGCCGCATATTCAGGTCCAGCAAAGGCTCTAACCCCAATGCCTCCAGCGCGGCGATGTGGCCGGGTTCCGCGCTGCGATGTCCGGCGATCAAAAATGGTTTGGTGGCGGGGTCGATCTGGGCCGCAATGAGGGCTGCCGCCGTGCTGATCAGCCCGTCGATGATCACTGGGATGCGTTCGGCTGCCGCGCCGATTATTGCACCGGCCATCGCGCCGATCTCGAACCCACCGACCTTCATCAGGGTGTCCTGGTCCGCAGGCTGATTCACACGCAGCGCGCGGTCGATGACGGCGATCTTGTGGGCAAGGCTCTGGTCGTCGAGGCCGGTGCCCCGTCCGGTCACTTCAGCCGGTGCTGCGCCGGTAACTGCCGCGATAATGGCGCTGGCGGCGGTCGTGTTGCCAATGCCCATCTCGCCCACTGCCAGAATATCCAGGCCACGCGCGATCTCTTGCCGGACTGCATCTAACCCCAATTGGATGGACTGCTCCGCTTGTTGGGCAGACATGGCCGGACCCTGGCTGAAATCGGCAGTCCCTGGTGCGACTTTGCCCGCGATCAGGTCGGGATGGGCCTCGAAATCCCCGATGACACCGGCGTCCACGACAGTCACGCGCGTGTTCGTCTGGCGGGCCAACACGTTGATCGCGGCACCGCCGTTCAGGAAGTTCAGCACCATCTGCCGGGTTACGTCCTGGGGGTAGGTGCTGATGCCCTGCGCCACCACGCCGTGATCCCCGGCAAAGACCAGCACGGTACGGCGTTCCGGCAGCCACGTCAGGTTGCCGGTCATACCTGCCAGTCGGACCGACAGGTCTTCCAGCTTACCCAACGCGCCATTGGGTTTGGTCAGGCGGACCTGGCGAGAACGGGCTGTTTGCTGTGCGTCACTGTCTAGCGGTGGGATTACAGGTAAGTTCACTTGTCCATCCTTGGTATTCAAATGGGCGAGAATCGCGCCCGTGTCATAGACGTGAATTTCTGTCCAGGAGGCCGTGTCTAACTGGAACTGCCAGTGTTTTTCCGGCGGAAGCCCTAATAACAGGCACAACAGCACCCGCAGTGGCCCGCCATGCCCCACTACCAGCAGGTTTCCGGCAGGGTAGGCGGCTCTGGTCTCGGCCAGGAAGGCGGTGAGCCGATCTACAAGGCTGGCGAGGCTTTCTCCGCCGGGCGGTGCCTGGTTCCGGTCCGCTTCCCAGGCGGCGAGGTCCTGTGGATACGTAGACTTGACTTCGGCATACGTCAACCCCTCAAACGCGCCAAAATGTAGCTCACGCAGGCGCGGATCGTGTTGTACGTCGAGTCGATGATAGGCCGCGATGTGCCGGGCTGTAGCAGCGGCGCGTTTAAGGACGCTGCTAAAAATCGCGTCAATGGGTTCCCGCGATAAGCGCCGGGCAAGCTGAACGACCTGCCGCTGTCCGGTGGCGTCAAGCGGCACATCACTTTGCCCTTGATAGCGCTGCTGGCAGTTCCATTCCGTCTGCCCGTGCCGGACCAGTAAAAGCCGCGTCATCCCATCACCTCGCGGTATGCGGCCAGAAATCGAGTATTGTCTTCGGGCTGCCGAGTGGCAATGCGCACAAAGGCGGGCAGCCCAAAGGAAGCACAGTCACGCACCTGGATGCATTTTTGCAGCAGGGTTTGCCGAAAGCGCGCCCCGTTTTCTACCGGCACCAGGAAGTA
>JAADYV010000642.1 GCA_010092855.1 Chloroflexota bacterium
GGCACGATACCCCGGTAGCAGGCCCCATCGTCATCGTCTATGCGGGTATCGCCGTCCTCATCCACGAACAGCGTGGTGCCGCGCCCGCGCCGGATTTCCACGCGCTGGCGTTCGACTCTGCGTGTAGGCACACTCACTTCATAGGTGCCCGACATGAGGTATTGCGCTTCGTAATTGGCGACAGAATTATAGATCGGGCTGCTGCTGCCTTCCTGGTACACCTGGTATGATACGCGCACGTCCAGCCCCAGCGCCCGCGACAGGGAATCACCGGAACCGACCGGGATATAGGCCCCGTTGCCCGCGTCGGCGATTTCTTGCAGGACGCTTTCTATGGATGAATTGGGTTCGACGTCGAAACCCAACACGAAAATGCGCAGATCTGGGTCCTGGTCCACCAGATTGCGCGCAACCGCTACCGGGTCGTTGTTACATTGGTCGCCACCGTCCGCTACCAGCAGCACCTCTTTGGGGCCACTGCCGTACCCGCTGGCGTCAAAATCTTCCTCTGCCGCGATCAAGTTGGGCGATAGATAATCTATCGGCTGCGTTGCCTGACTGGTTTCGAGGGTGTTGAGCAGGTCGGTACGATTTCCGGTATCTATCGGCACGCGGATTTGCCCCCCCTGGCTGCACGATGAACCGGTAAAGTCGCGCAGGCCAATCGGTGTGTTATCGGGCACGTCATTGAGATAGCTTCGCAGGCCATCCACCGCAAGATCAAAACGTGTTTGCCCGGTAGTTTCGTTATCTATCGCCTGCATACTGCCAGTAGTGTCCAGGATGATCAGCTTGGGCACCTGTTCGGAATAGTCACTGGCTTCGCCCGCCGCGCTGACACACAGTGCGCCTTGGTCGGGACGGGGCGTGGGCGTGGGTGGTGAACCCTGGCTAAAGGCGACCGGGGCAGCCTGCAATACGAATAGCAGCACTACCGCCAACACCAGCACGCCCTTCCAATACTTCAACATAAGATCCTCCCAAATGTGGTACGTGCTCCCCCAAAATACACGCTTGCCTGCTATTATATGGTATCAATCCGAAAAACGATATTAGGTGGAATGACATTGATGCAACGCGAACTCGGAACGACCGGGCTGCCCGTGTCACGCATTGGCCTGGGACTGGCGGCGTTGGGGCGGCCTGGCTACATCAACCTCGGTCACGCGGCTGACCTGGAGCACACCGTCGAGGCGCAGGACCAGCATAGTGTTGAAGCTATGCGCGCGCATACCCACGCCGTGCTCGACCAGGCATGGGCGCTGGGGGTGCGCTATTTCGACGCGGCGCGTTCGTATGGCCGCGCGGAGGACTTCCTGGGATCGTGGCTGCGGGCGCGCGACATCGCCCCGGACGCGGTGACGATCGGCTCGAAGTGGGGCTATACCTACACCGCCGGGTGGCAGGTCGAGGCTGAACAGCACGAGGTCAAGGAACATTCGCGGGCCGTGCTGCGCCGCCAGTGGGCGGAAACGCGGGCCAACCTGGGCCCCTACCTCGACCTGTACCAGATTCACTCCGCGACCTTCGCCAGTGGGGTGCTGGAAAACGCCGAGGTGCTGGCCGAACTTGCGCGGTTCAAACGCGACGGCACCGCCATCGGGCTGACGCTCAGCGGGCCGGACCAGCCGGACGTGCTGCGCCGGGCGCTGGCGGTCGAGGTGGACGGGGTGCGCGTGTTCGACACCGTGCAGGCCACCTGGAACCTACTCGAACCGTCGGTGGGGGAAGTGTTGGGCGAGGCGCACGCAGCGGGTTTGGGCGTGCTGGTTAAGGAAGCGCTGGCCAATGGACGCCTGACCCCACGTAACGACCATCCGGCCTTTGCAGAGTTGTTCGCGCGGCTGGCAGCGCAGGCCGCCCGGCTGCACACCACCATCGACGCGCTGGCGCTGGCGGCGGTCCTGGCCCAGCCCTGGGCGGACGTGGTGCTGAGCGGGGCCGCCATTCCCGCCCACCTGGACTCCAACCTGCGCGCGCGGGACGTGGCGTGGGACGACGAGTCTGCCAACGCGCTCGCGCCGCTGGCCGAACCGCCCGTACAATACTGGCAGACGCGCAGCAATCTGGAGTGGAATTAATGAGCACTGGCGCGCAACACATCAGCATTCTCGCGCTGGGATCGCGCGGCGACACCCAGCCCTATCTGCCGCTGGCGCGCGGATTGCAGCAGGCCGGGCACAGCGTACAGGTCGTGGCCGGGGACGAGTTCGCGGACTTCGTGACCGGGTACGGCCTGGACTATGCCCCGGCGGGCATCAACTTCCGCGCGTTTGTGAACGACCACATGCTGGCCGCGCTGGAAAGCGGGCAGAATACGCTGCGCGCGGTGCGCGAAATCTTCCGCGAGGGGGCGCACTACGTCGGCGTGATGAACGAGCGTGTGCGGGCGGCCTGCCAGGGCACGGACGTGATCATCACCGGGCTGGTGGGCGCGCTGATGTTCCACCACTTCGCCGAACACGCGCACATCCCGCTGATCTACGCGCTGACGATTCCGCTGCC
>JAADYV010000643.1 GCA_010092855.1 Chloroflexota bacterium
GCATCGCCGGTGGCGTCAAACATCTCAACGGTGATGGTGTGGTTGCCATCCGCCGTGAAGGTGTAGTCGGCTTGCTGCTGGCGGAAGGATCCGGTGTTCCAATCGTTGACGAGCAGCATCCCGTCGATATACAGGCGGGCCCCATCATCGTACTGGGCGGTAAACCGGTAGCGGCCAGCCGTGAAAAAGGCGGTAGTTATAAAGCGGACCGAAAATTCGTCGGCGGGTGCGCCGGTTGTCAACCCATTGATGACGGGCGGGCCGGCTCCCCAGGTATAGTTGACGGTGGACGAAATGCCCGTCCAGATCGGCGGGCCGCCACCAATGGGCGCGTCGAGGTTGCGGGTGTTGTAGACGTAAGCTGTCCAGGTGCCGGCTTGGGCTTCCGAATAACGTGGCGCGGTGATCCAGAGCCCCCCAATGAATCCCGCGCATAAAACCGTGATGAGTAACAAACGAAACAGCGTTTTTGACATGATTCGCCTCCGGGGTGAGAGACTGAGTATTTATTTTTATCTTATCACGGATTTGCCGAACATGCCGTCTTTGTGATTCGCGCGATCCGCTATTTGCGCCAAGGCGGGCGTTGGCGAATGGGTATCGTATGGCGAACGGGGGCGTGAGCGGAACGTGGGGTGCACCTACAGGAGAAGGCCAACCTGACCTGTTCGCGTTGCGCATCGGGAACCGGTAGGTTGGCACGAGATGAATCCTCGATTGTGGGAATGATAAAAGGCGCTCAGCGTCTGGCCACCCTAAACCGGAGGAAAGGCCGCCAGACACACGTCGCTATCCGGCATCACCATCCAGGTAGCGTTTGATCATGTCCAGCAGATCGCGGGTACTGATCGGCTTGGGCAGATAGTCATCGCAGCCCGCGGCGATAAACCGCTCCCGGTCGCCCCGCATGGCGTTGGCCGTCAGCGCAATAATCGGGATTTTGTCGGTGCTGTTATGGGCCTTGATGCGCTGGGTCGCTTCGACACCGTCAATGCCGGGCAGACTGATGTCCATCAGGATGAGATCGGGCGTTTCGTTCATAGCGAGTTCTACGCCGGTCAATCCGTCTTCGGCTTCGATGATGTCAAACCCGCGCGCGGTCAGAATCTTGCGAACCAGGCGCTTGTTCTGAAAGTTATCCTCGACATACAGAATGCGTTTACCAGTCATACGAATCTCCCACCAGCCAGTTATGATTGTGACAGAAAAGCTGCCACTTGATTCGGGAAGTCGCGCGTGTCGATGGGTTTGGGAATGAACCCATCGCACCCAAACGCCAGCGCCAGCCGCCGTGCAATCGCGTCGCTCTGCGCGGTGACGGCAATAATGGGCACGCCTTCCATCCCCGAACGCGCGCGCAGCGTGGTCGCCACGACTTTGCCGTCCAGGTCCGGCAGGTCCATATCTAACAAGACCAGCTCGACCGGATTATTCTCGGCCAGATGCAGCCCGGACAGGGCATTGCCTGCATGGACTACCTCATGCCCGTGCGGACGCAAAATCTTATCCACCATGCGGGCGAAGTTTGGATCATCTTCAATAATTAGTATTGTTGCCATCTTCCAGCACCCCAATCCAGGTGTTTATGCATCACTCAGCGTCTCATTCACATAATCGATCAACGCCTGGCGGTCCAGGTTCGCCTTTTCGAACAAGGAGATAATCTTGCCCAGCAACTGTTCGCGTTCGCTGGCGCGAATGTCTTTGGCCGTCAAGACCACCACCGGGATGTCGCGCGTGGTGTCGTCGTTCTTGAGCCGTTCGAGCAGCGTCTCGCCCGATACATCCGGCAGCATCAGGTCCAGCACCAGCAGATCGGGTTTGTTCTCCTGGACCTGCTGCCAGCCGCTTTCCGCGGTATACGCTTCGTGGACGTGATAGCGGCCTGTGGCTTCCAGCAGACGGCGAATGAGGCGCGCATCGCGACGATCATCATCGATCACGATAATATTGTGAGTTGGTTCGGAGGGTTTGGGAGTCGCGGTCGTAATTGTCTGTTTGGAAGCCGCCACGACCTGGCCCTCGGTGGCCTCGGTCAGTTCTTCCGGCGAGTCGGTGAGATCGCCGCCCAGGGTGCTGACCACATGCTCGACCAGTTCGCGGGTGTTGAAGTTACCCTTCTGCCACAGCGATTCGGCGCGGCCTTCTAGCCGGGCCCGATCTGAAGCAGTCAGGGTCTTGGCGGAGACCACCACCACCGGAATGTGGGCGACTTCGGCGTCGGTCTTGAAGGCTTCGAGCATGGTGAAGCCATCCAGGTCGGGCATGGTCAGGTCCATCACCACCAGGTCGGGTTTGCGCTGGCGCACCAGGTCCAGCCCATCGAGGGGGTTGTTGACTTCAAAGACGCGGTAATTCTTGTGCGCCTGCAACAAGCGGCGGATGAGGCGGCTGTCTTGCGGGTTATCGTCAATCACCACCACAGTCGTCACCTGTTCGTCCAACCGCTCCAGCGCTGCGCCCAGGCCCTCTTCAAGCTGTTTGTGACCGGCGCTTGAAACGTCGCCTTCGCCAAACTGCAAGTCGAGCACGTATTGCTCTTCGAGAATGTGTTTTTCGGCGGGGAAGGTATGGCCCGAACAGTTGACGACGACCGTCTCGTCTTTGCCGATCACACCATCGGCAATCAAGCGCTCCAGGCCACCAAACGCAACCGCGGCGGCCGGTTCCATGCTGTAGCCTTCGACACGCGCCATGCGCCGCATCGAGCGAAACGCATCGCCGTCCGACACGGCCAGCATGGTGCCGTTGGTTTGCAGGCAGGCGTTGCGCAGCATGGTGTATGTCCGGCCCGGATCACCGGTTGCCAACACAGCGATGCGGGTGTGCGGCACGACGGCATCGGCGGTTTCGAGCTTGAAGCGCCAGGCCGTCGCCATTGGCGAACAGCCTTCGGCCTGCACAATGGCCAGCCGGGGCAGTTTGTCGATCAAGCCCATTGCCTTGAGTTCCTGAAAGCCTTTCCACACCCCCAGCGGGCCAATGCCACCGCTCACCGCCTGGATGTACCAGTCTGGGGCACGCCACTTGCCTTCACCGGCGGGTTCCAGCCGCGCGAGTTGTTCGGCGATCTCGAACGCGATGGTCTTGAATGCTTCCCGGCCAGGGATCGACCGGGCCCCGGCATCATAAAACAGTCTGCGCCGGGCAGCGAAATCCTGGGCCACTTTTTTGGCCTGGTCATAAGTGCCCGTAATCTTAACAACCTCGGCCCCATACAGCGCCAGTTCGCGCAGTTTTTCGGAGGGCACGGTACTCGTCAGGAATATCCACAACCGGATGCCGGCGCGCGCGCAGAAGGCGGCATAGGCGGCGGCCTTGTTCCCGGTGGACGCCATCACACATTCGCGCACGCCCTGGCTGTTCAGGTACGAAATCGTGAGCGCGCCCTGGCGATCTTTGAAGCTGCCGGTGGGAGACTGGCGTTCGTCTTTGATATAAATGTGGTCGTGTTCCAGTTCGCGGCCCAGGCCAATCGCCCGCACCAGCGGCGTCCAGCCCTCGCCCATGCTGGTCGCGTCCACGTCATCGCCGGTCACCGGCAGCAGCTCCTGGTACCGCCACATGGACGTCGTGCGCCCGGCCAGGTCCGTTTTCCAAATCCTGCCCGTTTGCTCCAGGTCGTAGCGTACTTCCAACCACTCCGAGCCGCACCCCGTACACTTTTCCGGCAGGGCCTCGGTCGGCATCTCTGCGCCACAATCCAGGCAAACAATGGCTTTCATCAAAGAAGGCATGGAGTCCTCTCAACATTGAGATGGGTTGGTGGGTTGGCCCAAAACTGAGTAGGGCGAAAGCTATGCTTATCTCCTACCAACGCCAACACAGAACCAACACAATCTAGTATAGCTCAAAACATGCGGCAGGGAGCGCCGTATTGTCTACGCCGCCCCCAGTGTTTTGGTTGTTCGCTGCCGTGCCACCAATCGCCATTTACCCCTCAGACCCTCGGCTGAGCACTAGTCCTGGGCTTCCAGAACCGGGATGGTGAAGGCGAAGGTCGAACCGGAACCATAGTTACTCTCAACCCAGATGTCACCACCATGCATCCAGACCAACTGCTGGGTGATGGACAGGCCCAGGCCCGTCCCACCCACTCGCCGCGTATGCGACTGGTCCACCTGGCGGAAGCGTTCGAAGATCGAGGCCAAGTCCTGTTCGGTGATCCCGATTCCGGTGTCGGCCACACCGATTTCGATCATGCTGGGGTCGGGGTCGAACGAGCGCGCATAGATGGTGATCGACCCCTCCTCGGTAAACTTGATGGCGTTGGTCAACAGGTTGCTGATGACCTGCCGCAAGCGGAGGGCGTCGGCATCCACGGTAGGCATGTCCTCTGGGATGTCGATGAGGAGTTCCACCGGCTTGTCTTGCAGCAGCACGCGCGACGTATTGAGCACTTCCTTGACCAGCGGCTGCACGTCAACTTCTTCGCGGACGAGGTCCATCTGGCCGGCCTCGATCTTGGCCAGGTCGAGGATGTCGTTGATCAGGTTGAGCAGCAGCTTACCACTGCCGTGAATGGCGCCGACATCTTCTTCCATGTCTTCCGTCAGGTCACCGTCGATACCATCTAGCAGCACTTCGGCGTAGCCAATAATCGAGTTGAGCGGGGTGCGCAGCTCGTGGCTCATACTGGCCAGGAATTCACTCTTGAGCCGGTCCACCTCACGAAGCTGTTCGGCGGTACGCACCTGTTCGTCGTAGAGCCGCGCGTTTTGTAGCGAAACCGCGATCTGGGAGGCCAGTGTCTCCTGCACCCGGGCGTCTTCGTCGCTGAAGTAGTTGGTCTTTTCCGACTGCACGTCCAGCACACCGATGAGCTGGTCACCGGCAATCATCGGGATAGCCAGCTCGGACTTGGTTTCGGGCAGCAGCGGGTTGGGCAAAAACGCGGGCGTGGCCGCCACATTGTTGACGATCACGCTTTCGCGGGTACGGGCCGCCTGGGCCACCAGACTGTACGGTTGGTTGACCGGGATGCGGTGCCCGGAGGCGACCATGATTTGCCCCACCTGGCCAGCACCAGCCGCCAGCAGCAGGTTTTCGCCCACATCATCCAGCAGGTACACATGGGCGTGGTAGAGACCGAACTGGCCTTTCGTCAGGTCCGACACGCTTTGCAGCAGGCTGGACGGGTCCAGCGTCGACGAGGCTTCGGCACTCACCTGGGCCACCGTCTCCATTTCGGACGCACGCTTCTGGGTTTGTTCCAGCAGCCGCTGGTTTTCAACCGCGGTTGCCAACTGGGGCGCGAGTACCGTGTAAAGCAGTCTCTCCTGGGCGCTGATCTGGTGCGGTTCGGGCCAGGTGAGCGACACCATGCCAACCCAGTTACCACCGCGCGTTGTTAGCGGAATATCGGTGATCGCCTGGATGTTCCGTTCGACGAGGTCAGCCGCCATCTCCCGGTTGATGAGTTCAGCGTTGGAAACATCCGGTATTTCCAGGATATCGTAGGGGTTTTGGGTCAGCTTCTCGCGCAGCGGGTAGCTTTCCAATGGTATGGACATGCCGAGTTGCCAGATCGGAGCGCCTTCCCTGGCTTGGATGTACGCAACAGGCACGATGTCCTGTGGTTCCGATGGCGTACCACCGGCATTGTACAACAGGCTTGCGTCACAGACCGAGTTGTCGAGCGTCAGGCCGGCAAAGGCCCGCAGCAGGTCTTCCGGATCGTTCGACATAATCAGGGTACGGCTACTGTTGAACAGCAGCTCCGTCTGGTCCAGCGCTTGCTGGGTTTGTTCGAACAACTGCCGATTTTCGATGTAGTTGCTGACACGGACTGCGATGTCGCGCAGGTGTGGGGTTTGCTCCGTCGAGAAGTCATATTCTTCCGTATAGGCCACGATCAAGCGCCCAACGGTATCGCCACTGACGACCAGCGGGTTCACCAACTGGGCTGGTGCATCGAATGCCCGCCGGTCCCCATAGACTTCACCCTGGAAATCAATCGCAGCCAGGCAGATTTCTGGATATGGCATCGAGCGTGGCACACGGTTGGCTACGCGCGTCAGGTATTCTTCCAATGCCAGGTTTTCTTCACCGTAGGCACCAACATCTTGCAGCGCAGAAAGTTCTTTCAAGCGCTCGGCCAGGTCGGCACTGGTCTCTTGCAGCGCGGCCTGCGATTGCGTGATCGCGGTGAACAAACGCGCGTTATTGACCGCAACCGCGATCTGATAGGCCAGTGTCTGTTGCACATTCATTGTTTCGTGGTCAAAGGTGTCATACTGGTTGGACTGCACATCCAGCACACCGATGAGCGTATCACCCACAACCATCGGTACCGCCATCTCGGAGCGAGTTTGGGGCAGCAGTGGGTTGGGCAGGAAGTCGAGCATTTGCTTCACGTTGTTAGCCACCACGACTTCGCGGTCACGGGCCGCGCGGGCTACCAGACTGTGTTCGTTCGCCACGGCAATACTCTGACCCATCGCTACCAGTTGCTCACCCACTCGCCCGGCACCAGCCGCCAGTTTTAGTTCGGCGTTGGATTCGTCTAGCAGGTAGATATGCGCGTGGTAGAGATCGAACCGATCTTTGGCCAGGTTCACCACGTCCCACAGCAGTTGGTCGGGGTCGAGTGAGGTCGAGGTTTCCAACCCCACTTCAGCAACCGTTTCCATAGCGAGCGCACGACGGCGGTTCTCTGCTTCTGCCTGAAGCCGCTGGGTATACAACCGTGCGTTGTTGATAGCGATCGCCACCTGTGTGGCCAGCGTTGACTTCACGCGCACGTCTTCATCGGTGAAGCGTTCCCGATGTTCCGATTGCACATCCAGC
>JAADYV010000644.1 GCA_010092855.1 Chloroflexota bacterium
CTGCCTGGACGTGCCCGCCTACCGCTTGCAGCGCATTCTGCTGCCCGCGCTGGGCATGGTGCTCAGCCTGGGGCAGACGGCGCTGCTGCCCTGGGTGTTTGTGGCCATCAACCTGACCGCGCTGGTGATCGGCACCGCGCTGCTGGAAGACTTAATCGTGGCTGAGGAGCGCAATCGCTGGTTTGCGATCACTTACGGGCTGTTCATCGGCGTATTCATGGCCGTGCGCCTCAGCACCAACGAACCCCTGGCCTATGGGCTGGTGCTGGCCGGTGTGTGGTTCGGGCAGAAGGAGCGCCAGTGGGCAGCCGCCCTTGCGCTGGCGCTGGCTGGACTGGCCAAAGAAACCACCGGGTTGTTCACCGCCGGGTATATGCTGTATTTTGCGCTGCACCGCCGCTGGTGGGACGCGATCCGGATGGGGCTGGTGGTGGGTGTGCCGTTCCTGGTGTGGCAGGGTGTGCTATATACCTGGTTGGGCGAGGTGGGCATTGGCTCCGGCGGGGCGATGGCCACGTCGTTCGAGATCGTACCGTTCATGGGTGTGGTCAAAATCTGGACTGAGGGCAGCCTGGGCGCGTTCATTGTGCTGGGGGGGGCGTTGTTCATCCCCTCGGCGGTGATCCCTAGCCTGTGGGCGCTCTGGCACACACTGCGCGACCTGGCCCGGCGCGAGTGGCACCTTTACACTTGTCTGCTGTTCACCAGCGCGATTATCATGCCATTCGTGCCGTTTTCAACGTATCGTGAGTTTCTGGGCATCTGGCGGTTTATTCCTGGCATGGTGGCGCTGTTCGTGCTCTATACCGCGCACTTTAACCATCGCCGTCCGTTAGTGTACAGCACGCTCTGGATGGTGTGCTCCCTGTTTATTGTGTCGGGCTAGAATCTCCACCAGGAAGCCGCTGCCCCAGGCCAGATGTACACATGCAAACACCAGCGGCAGCCGAAACAGCAATCGCCACCCATCCCGGCTGGCACGCTGGATCGAAGCCGCCAGGTTAGCGATGGCGTAGCTGAGCAGGGCCAGCCCCCATAAGCGTGCGATCCGGCGGCTGACGGGGGCCAGCAGTGCCCCGCCGATCAATGTGGCGACAAACGCCGGGGCCGCCAGTTGGCGCGGGCGCACCGAGGCCGGGTGCTGCGCCAGCATCCGCAGCTTCCAGCGGCCATAGCGAAAGAACTGTCGCCACAACGCTGCCAACGACTGGCGTCCATAGTAGTGCGAGTGAATGTCCGGGGCCAGGTAGACGCGCCCGCCTGCCTTGCGAATCCGGTAGCTCAACTCATAATCCTCATTAATCGCCAGCGCCGGGTTGAAATGACCCACACGATCAAACACATCACGTGGCCACGCCCCCAGGTAGACCATATCCACGTAACCAGGGGTATGCTTCACCCGGTAGCGGCTGGGCACACAGAAAGGCGACCGGAACGCGGAAGCGATGGCCTGGCCGACCGGCGTGATCCCTTTGAAGCGCAGCGGCCCACCGACATAATCGGCTCCGGTTGCCTGCAGGTGGTGCACACAACGGCTGACATAATCGACCGCAATGTGGGTATGTCCGTCCATACGCACGATCACATCTCCGCGTGCTGCATCGAGGCCAATATTCAGTCCCTGGGCCTGGATGCGTCCAGGATTGTGGAGCAGCCGCACCCGGCTGTCATCCTCTGCGAGGGCTTGCACGATCTGTGGTGTGCGGTCGTGTGACCCACCATCGACGACCAGCACTTCAACGCGGTCTGCTGGGTAATCCTGGTCCAGCACACTTTTGAGCGCGGTGCGGATGAACATTTCCTCGTTATAGACCGGCATGATGACTGTTACGAATGGGGGTTCTGATGACATATGGTTAGCCTGACACTCGACGGGTTGGCAGCCACCACCCCGCCACGATCAGCGCCAGGGCTAGCAGCGCGCCGGTCCCGCTGGCGACTATGGCCCAACGCCAGTGTGATGGCTTGTAGCGCAGGGTGATGGTCGATTCGCCGGGGGGCATCTGAACCGCCTGGAACGCAAGGTTGGCCCGGAACACCTCGGCGTCCTGGCCGTTGATCGTCACTTCCCAGCCGGGATACCACGTATTGCTGATCACCAGGAACGCTGCGCCGTCCGCTGTGACCCGGTAGCGCATTTCGTCCGGAGAGCTTTCCAACAAGGTGACGCTGCCGCTAGTGAATGGGACGGTGTTGCTGCTAGCTGGGCTGATCCCGACCAGGAGCACCGTCTGCGCCGGGTCCCAGGCGGGATCGCGCAGCGCGTCCTGGATGGCGTCATCATCCGCAAACCAAACTGCGTCCGGCACCAGCCACGCATACGCATATTCCTGGTCTGGTTCGAACAGCGGCGTCTGGTACTCCCAGCCGGGCGGGGAACCTCCGTACAGCGTCGTGACGCCCGCTGCGCGTAGCAGTGGAGTCGGGTCGACGGCTGGATCGGCGTGCAGGTCTTCGATCAGTCGGAGATACTCAGCGTAGTGGCCGACTTGCATCGGCTCGTTATTGCTCAGTGCCGGTACGCGGTCGAGCATGTTCAGGTTGGGCAGCAGCGAGGTTCGGAGGTCGTCTTGCCGCCGCGTGGCAATGCGATAATCGGCTACATCAAAATAGCCTTCGATTGCTGCATCGGCGGAGTCTGCTTCGGACCCAAACGTGACATCGTACTCGTGATCTTCGAACCAGTAGATGCGGCCCGTTCCGGCGCTGGCCTGACTCTCGTCAAAAAAGTCGTTTGGTACAGTGGGATTCAGGCCGCTGGCCGCCCACGCCAGGTCGAGTGCGACAAACAGCAGCACCGCACCCCGCCACATGTCCGGATGGGCCAGCCAGGGCTGGTCCGGTTGAGGCTGGATCAGGGTGAACAACGCCGCTGCTACCACCCAGCAGCCCAGCACCACAAAGCCAAGCGTGAGCACCTCCAAGTTTTCCGAGTCGATATCGAGGAACTGCCGCGACGCCAGCGCCACGATCACCGACGAAATGCCGCCGGCCACCGCCAGCCGTGACCAGAAGACGACCCACTTGCCGCGCCCCCACTGCTCCACGCCGATTCCGGCCAGCACTGACAACCCAAACACAGGGAGGATCAGCCAGCGTACCGGTTCACGAAAAGCATCGAAGGTGGGCACATAGTCGTAAAGGAAGCGGAATACGGGACCATAGCGCCCCAACGCGATCAGCAGCGCGCCCAACACCAGGGCGGTCCACAGGGGCACGGAGCGAAAGGCCGGGAACTCATCCAACCGGCGGCGTTTGCGTTGCCTGCCGATCATGGCCGCCAGCGCTGACACCAGCGGGATAAAGCCAATGTAGGCTGCATCCTCGAAGTATATGCCTTCGGTCAAGTAGCTGCCATCGGCGGGCGTGCCGTAAAAGTCTGGACTTAGCAGCGTGAACAGCCGGAAGGGATTATAGGACAGGTTGGCGGTCGTTTTGTAGTCGAGTCCGCTGGATCGGTCCGACTCCAGCAGCAGTTCAGCAGTGGGCACCAACTGGATCGCGGCGATCACCACGCCCAATGCCATTCCCGCCCCGGCCAGCAGGAGCGCCATCCCGCGCGTGCGTCGTGGACGATCCGGCAGGACCCACACCGCCAGCCACACGGCATACAGCCCGGCTCCCACACACGAGTACCACGTCGTCTGGGCGTGACCGGAGAGCAGTTGCAGTCCGAATGCCAGCCCCAACCAGCCAATATCCCCCGGTTGGCGGCGTTTCATACAACGCCCCACCAGCCAGAACACCCAGGGTATCCAGGCCGCCGCGCTGACGGTTGGAAACGAGCCAAGCCGCGCCATCAGGTAACCGCCCAGCGCAAAGGCCAGCGTGCTCAGTTCGCGTCCGAAGCGTGTCAGGCCCAGCGACCCGGTGAACAACCACATTCCCACTCCGGCCCAGACGATGTGCAACAATGCGACCAGGTTCATGGCCAGTGGATCGGGCAGAACCAGCCACAACCAGTTGGGCGGGTAGAAGACGGCGGTCTGGTAATTGGCCAGCAGCGGCGCGCCCGCACCCGAATACGGATTCCAGGTGGGCAGCCGTCCCGCGCTCAGTTCTCCAAAGGCGAAATGCCGCCAGGGGTAGAATTGCAGCGTGGGCAAGCCCCAGAACAGCGCCTCGCCGCCCAACAAACGCGGAAACAGCGCCAGCAAGACCAGCACAAGTAGCACCAGTGACAGCGGAATCCTACGGTTAATCACGCGGCCCTACCTCATAGATCGTATATCCATCGCGCGCGTACACCGGCACCAGGAATGGGTATTCAGTCGTCAGGTCCCAGGCAGGGGTATCGGCATGTTCTTCTTCCAGCGGACCAAAAAAAACGTAGTCTACCTCGCCCAGCAGCGCTAATGCTTCATCCCGCTCCAGACGACGGGCGAAGAAGTCTTCGGCCAATTCGGTTTTGTCGTTCGAGTCGATGGTTTCCGGCCCGTGCCCCACATACGCGATCTGGCCCGTGCGCGCGGGCAGGTAGTTGCCGGTTTCCTTCACGCCCAGCACAACGGCGTCCTGCGGCGCGATGTCTTCGAGGGCATCCAGCGCATCGAGTTCGGCTTGTGGATGGAAGATCGGGCGCGCCGGGCTGAGAGCATTGAAGGTGCCACCCAGCCACAGCAAGATCGCGGTGGGCAGGGTGAGTACCAGCAGCGCGGTCCGTGCCCGCCGCATTCGGTGCCGGGTGGGGAACAGCAGCCGCAGTCCGGCCACCGCCAGGATGCTCAACGGTACGATCACGCCTTCGGCCAGCCGCCGCTGCACATTGATCGGCAGGTAGACCAGCACCGGCGCAACCACGACCCAACTCGCCAGCAACAGGTAGGGCAGACCGTGGTCCGTTGCACCCTTACGCCACGCCCAACGCAGTGCACCAATCGCAAAAGTGGCCAGCGCTGCATAGCCGAATACGTAATGCAACGGGTGCGGCGAGGCGAGTTGGTTCTGGGCGGACCAGTCGCGCATCACATCGTCGGAGAGGAATACCACGCTGGTGTACAACAGCACCGGCAGCGCCACCAGCGCCGCGTTCGCTGTCCGCCAGAACAGCGCCCAGGGAAAGCGCCGCGTCCGCAGCCACGCCGCCAGGCCCCACACACCCAGAATGACGTACAGGACCGCGATGTAAAATGGCACGCACAGCCCCATCACTACCCAGCACAACCCGGCCAGCATGGTATCCCGACCCCAGGCACGGAAATTTCCCGGGTTGCGCAGCGCTCGGAAAAGAAGCAGCAGCCCGATCAGCAGGCCGCTGCGGGCCAGCGCCAGATGCGGCAGTCCAAACAGAATCAGGAAGCTGTAACCTTCCGGCACGAAAAAATCGACCGGCAGCGAATCAAGCAGGTGGCCCAGCCCGACTAAACTCAGCAGCCAGCCTAACCCGCCGCCCAACGTGATCAGGACCAGGGCCAACATCCGTGAAGGGGGGCGTCGCAGGAAGACCGCCACGAACCGGTAGCTGGCCAGGATCAACAGCAGACCAAACACGATCCGCGCCAGGTGAAAGGTGATGGCCAGTCCTTGTGTCAAACTGGGATCGCTGGCACCAATAAACAAGCCGCTCAGGTGGCCCAGCAGGATGTAGGGCAGAAACAACAGCGCGCCGTCGTGCGGCTCGGAGGTGTAGCGGATGGAAAACAGCCAGTCGCCGCGCGCGCCCAGCCGCATTTTGGCCAGGTAGCTGTTGCCATCGTCCACGCCGAACAGCGTGCCGCCAAATTCCCAGTCCCCGCCCTGCGAGAGCCAGCCGACAATATACGGAATCGTGGTGAGCAGCATCAGCGCCGCTGCGAAGAGCAGCACCCGCCGCCATTCCTGCCTTGAAACTCGGCCTAGATCACGCACGGTTGACCCTCCACCACCACGCTAATGCCAATCCAATGCCGATCCCGCCCCCCAGCGCGCCTAACCATACTTCGGACGCCTGGTAGGTCGAGGTTCCAATTTGCGCGAGCTGGCCCGGATCGTCCGGAGGGATAAAGCCGGACTCCTCGTCATCCCAGCGTCCGGGCGCAACGGTGAAAACGCGCCCTTCGAACGGTCCCGCTGCCCACACCTCGACACGGTTCGGCCCGTCCCAGGCCAGCGTTACGTCTGGCGCGGTCGTGTTGCGATAGACATAGCCGGTACCTTCGGGCAACTCGAATTCGCGCGCCAGCTCCAACCCTTCGGTGTCTATTTCGAAGGCAGAGACGACGTGCGTAACCAGCCACTGGCCCAGCAGGTCCGGGTTGATGGGCGCGTCCCGATTGGCGGTGGAGATGTCGCCCTCCTCGTCACCTTCGTAGGCGGGAATCGTCACACTGTAGCCGCTGGCCTGGACGCCGGTCGCGGCTTCGGCAGCGACAACGTAGTCCGCTAGTTGAAAGGGGTCCACGCCGCCAAACTGCTGGATGTCCCAATATGCAGCGGCCTGTTGCGGCAGGCTGTAGCTGGGTGAATAGACGCGCACAGCACCCTCGTCGCGTAGGTATTCGGCCAGTTCCTCATATGGGTCGAGCCATTCACGCTGGTGCTGCCCGTCCACCAGTGATAGATCGATCCACACCACGTCCAATGCTACCACCAGCGCAAACAGGATCGTGATGGTCTGTGTTGGCAGCCGCCCAAAGATCGCCAGGGCCAGCACCAGCGCGACGGCTGGCAGCGCGAAGGTGCCCAGCACGGCGGTCAGTTCGAGCGCAGGCACCAGCAGCACCAGGCTCGATATGCTGCACACCAATCCGCCGCCCGTTAGCGCCACGACGCTTAATCGTGCGGCGCGACGCTCATCGGGGGGACGTTCGGCCAGCAGTTGCGCGCCCCACGCTGCTAGGTAGGGCAGTATCAACGCGGCCACCAGCCACACGCGCGGCGGCACACGCCACCAGCGCAGCGGTGGGATGAGCCGGTTGAGCGCGGTCCACAATATGAAGTTGTCGCCCAGCGCATAGACCATGAGAAACACCAACACACCAATCCACACAGTGAACGCGCGCGGTCGCAGCAGCAGCGCGACAATCGCCAGTACCAGCGTGCTGACGCCTCCATAAACCAGCGTTTCTCCCGATCCACCGTGATCGCCAATCAGCAGACCAATCCACTGCCCCGGTTCCAGGCTGTGCAGGGCAGCGTCAGCGAGGGAGATATCCACCCGTGACAGATCTGGCCATACCAGTAGCAGCCCAACCCACTGCGGCGCGGTCAGCCCCACTGCCAGCAGCACCGCGCTCCCGGTGGCGTAGCCAAGCTGGCGCTGCCCGGTCCGCGAATACAATGCGGGTGTTTCCCGCCAGCGCCACAGCAGGTAAACAGCAGCCACCACGAACGCATATGTGCTCAAGCGCACATCTGCCAGGAAGCACAATGCGCCAAACAACCCCAGCCACAAGGCCACATACCGGCCCGGCGACGGCTGTACGACGCGGTAGACCGCCCATAACAGCCAGGGAACCCACGCTGCCGCGTAGACCAGGTCCAGGTGTCCAACTCCCACTGCCGCGACCAGGCGTGGGGCAAAGGCATAGCCCACGCCCGCCAGCGCCGCAGGCCAGGGTTGCAGCCCGGTTGAGCGTCCCCAGGTCCACGCCCCCGCCCCGGCGATCACGAGGTGTAACCAGGTCAGGAGGTTGAGGTGCAGGGCGGGCGGGAACACCAGCGCCAGCCACTGTGGTGGATACCACACTTTGTTGAGCGGGTTGGCGGCGAACGGCTGCCCACTCATGATCAACGGACGCCACAGGGGAAAAGCGTGGTCCTCCAGCACCGCCCGCCGCAGAAACAACGCATTGGGCCAGTGGCTGGTGACAGCATCCGAATAGTCGGCTTCGGGGGGGAACGGCAGCTGGTCCGACCCCAGCCCCACCGCTAGCAAAAAAACTGCCAGCCCGATGGCCAGCAGTCCGACAAACGCGCGTGTTGGCCGGTCAATCCACAATGTAGATGGTGACGTCATCGCCGATTACTTCCTGTTTAAACCGGCCATCAGGGTTTTCTTCGGCTTCCTGCTGCACGATGTCCATACATTTCCCCGCGTTCGGATACGGATCGCCATCGTCATCCTCGGCGAAGCTTTCCTCTTGGGGGCCATCGAAGATGTAGCGCACTTCGAACGGGAGGTCTTCCCCCAACAGCGTTTCGCAGTCGTCGCCGCGATACCAATCCTCGACTTGCTCCAGCCGTTCCTCGTTGGGCACTGTCTCAAATTCATGCCCGTAAACTACAACCTGCGCCGTATACGCCGGAATCCACAGGCTGATATTGGGCGCGGCCAGCACCACCGCGTCTTCCTCGCCGTGTTTTTCCAACCACTCGAATGCTTCCCAGTAGTCCGCTTCGACCAGCAGCCCGGCTTCCAGCCCGCTGTCCGGAGCAGCCACCGCGCCAAACAGCGGCAGTCCCAGCACAAACAGGTTGGTGGGCATGATAAACACGATCAGCGCGATCATGGCCGGCGCGCGCCATTTTTCTGACACGCGGTAGAACCAGTAGTCCTCCAATGCACGCACGGCAAAATACACCAGCGGAATGACCAGCCCCAGGTTCAGACGGCGTTGCAACGCAAACGGTGCATATAGCCCAATAACGTTGACCACAAACCACAACAGCATCAACTGGTCACCATCACGCTCAAACCGCCGAAACGCCCGAACCAGGCCTGGAATAGCCACCAACAGTAGCAGCCCGTATCCGAACAGGTAGAGATACACAGCGGGCGATGGTGTTTGGTTTTGTTGGTTGAATTCCCCCATCACGTCATTAAAGCGGAAGACGGCTATGTCGTAGACGGCAAAGGGGATGGCGGGCAGCCACAGCATCGCCGCCCAGCGCAGTTCGTGCGACGGAAACTCGCGCGTCAGGTAGTAGCGAATGCCGACGTAGAGCACCAGCGCGCCGCCAATCGACACCAGGGCGGTGGGCTGGATCAGGGCCAGCAGCATGGAGAGTAGAATCAGGCCCAAACCGCCGTTATGGATGCTGGGTTGTTCGGTATACCCCCGCCGGAAAACGATCAGATACGTTGACGCAATCAGCGCGAGGCTGGCGATACTTAACGGGAAATGGGGGTTGGAGTATGCGGAGTAGAGCGGGAACGCTTCGGGAACGTTGAGGTCGACCGAGATAGAATTGGGATCAAACAGGATCAGCAACCAGCCTAACCCGGACCCCACCGATATCAGGGCAAAAAACAACCGTCGCGGGCGCTGCCGCACCCATACCGTCGCCCCAAACTGGTACAGCGCGATGAACATGAATAGGCTGGTGGCGACGCGCGCCAGGTGAAACACCAACCGGCTGGACAGCCCGGTGATGCGCGATGTATGGCCTAAAAACAGGTAAAAGGTATGAAAGCCTGCACCATCATGCTCTTCCGGGGTATGACGCAGCTCGAACAGCCATGCTCCCCGTTCCCCCTGCTCGATTTTGGAAAGATAAGTGGCGCCATCTTTGGGATTGGACAACATGCCCAGGAATTGCCAGTCGTCGTTGGATTCGTTGGCGATCACTGCCCAGGCATAAGGGACCAGGGTCAGGGCGACCAATACCCCGCTAATGATTATCACCCAACGCCACTCAGCTTTAGAAACAAAAACAGAGCGTAATGTTTGCATATGGTGACCTCGCTGGTAGTCGAGCGATAGGTTTGCCGTGCGATTCCGCCGTGTAGTATAATGCGCGTTGTAAATCTATGCCGTAGCCTACATTAACTGTATGCTCATTGTACATCGACTTGCTCTTTCCGCCAGTTCCCAGAGGGACTCATGAGCCAACCACGAGCACTATACCGTTTGCAAAAGATCGACCTGGACCTCGACACGCGCCGCAAGCGAGTGCGCGTTATCAAGGAAGAAGTAGAAGGCAACACCGAACTGAACCAGGCTCGCGTGGCGGTCACGCAACTGGAGGAGGCTTTAGGTCCCCAACAGGCGCGTGGCAAAGACCTCGACCTGGAAATTCAGAGTGTGTCCGCCCAATCCAAACAACTCAATGACCAACTGTATGGTGGGTCGGTCAGCAATCCGAAAGAGTTGGAAGATATCCAGGACAAGATCGCCGAACTCGGTCGTCGCCGGGATGATCTGGAAACCGACCTGTTAGAAACGATGGACAACGTAGAAGAACTGCAGACCAGCCTGGGCGAAGCCCAAACCACTCTGGACCAGTTGGAGGGCGATTGGGCGGATACGCGCCAAGCATTGGCAAGCGAATATAAACGACTGCGGCAAGAGATCAAGCAGTTGAAGGTCGAGCGCGAAACTGCGTTAGGCGATGTGTCTCCCGAAAACCGGGACATCTACAGCACCCTGCGCAAGCAAAAACGCGGGCAGGCGGTCGCCGTGTTGAATGGTGAAACGTGTGCGCGGTGCGGTGTGGGCCAGACGACCACTGCGGCACAGCAGGTGCGCCAGGGCGAGGCATTGGTCTACTGCTTCGGGTGTGGCCGGATTTTGGTCGTTCCATAGGTCGTTACGACTCTAGCTTGTTACGAAATCCTAGTTATTTGGACAGGGTGCTATTATGCGCTTCGATCCCCTTTCATTTTTGCTTGGTTTTGGTTCGGCATCAGGTCTGTCGTTTGCATTGTGGCGCTACCGCGAGCGTATTATCCGCTTGCGCGAATCCGCTGAAGCCCAGGTTGAAGGGACCCGGCGTTTCATCGGACGGACGGCAGGTGCGCGCTATGCCAACGATGTCGTTCGCATGGCACAGAGTTATCACATCGCGGGCGACCTTTTTCCGCTAAGCAGCGTGTTGCTAGAACCGTCGCTGTTGTTGGGGCCAGAGCCAGAAGAACCGCCCAGTACCGAAGAGGGTCTGGCACGCAATGTGTTCGATGTGATCCCCATGTGCCACGACTTGCCCTATAGTTACGCCGCATTCAATGTTGAGACCATTTCTCTGGACCAGCTTGGGGCCGGTGACCCGCATGTCGCCATTCTGGGGATACGCGGCCTGGGTAAGAGCACTACGCTGGCGATCCTGGCGTTGATGGCGCTAGGCGAAGTCAAGCTCGAGACGATAGAAGAGATTGTGCAGCAAACCATTCCCGCAAAAGAGCGGGAAGAGATTCAGCGGCGCGCGATGGAAAGGCTCTATCAAGAATCGGAAGACGAGGAAGCCAGCTTCCTCAACGAATTGGGGCGACGCCCGGCGGCTCAGGCGCGACCCATTCCAGGGTTGCTGCCAGTACTGGTTCACCTCAAAGATGTCGACTTTGCGATGGCCGCCGACGCCAAAGGTCATGTGCTTGATCCGGCGGAACCCCTGGTCCGGGCGGCGCAGCGCCGTGTCAGCGCCGTGACTGCCCAGGTCGTGGGCAGCGTGGTCTATCCCGCATTGGAGCAAGGGCGCGCGTTGATCTTGATCGATGGCTACGATGAAATCAGTCTGGCGGCGCGCGAAGCCTACTACTACTGGCTCCAGCAGCTCCTGGCTGTGTATGGGCGCAACATGGTCGTGATCGCAGGGCCGGCCAGTGGGTACGAGCCGCTGGTGGAGTTGGGCTTTACGCCGACGTTCCTGCGCGCGTGGCGCGGCCAGGAATACGGTCTGTTGGCACGAAAGTGGGCGGCAGCTTGGGCGACTCAGGGCCGGGGACGCCGTCGCGTGGCTCCGCCTTCCGAACAGGTTGTGCGGCGCATCTCGATTGACAACCAGAACCGGCCCATGCTGGACGTGACCCTTAAAATATGGACTGCGCTGGCCGATGATGCCCAGGATACGGGGCGCGTTGGGTGGTACGATGCGTTGGTCAACCGCCGCCTGTCCACGCCCGAACGCCGTGACCTGCTGCCATTGCTGGCAGTGCAGGTGCTGGAGACGGGTCGCCCCGTCCCGCGCGCGATTTTGCAGGAGACGGTAGTAGGTTGGTTCCCCGAACCTGCCGAAGGCGAAAAAGCACCCAAGACCGAGGGTATCCTGGAATCGTTCGTCAAGGACGGACTGCTGTTGCATCATCCCGGCGACACCTTCAGCTTCCCACACCCGCATATCGCCAGCTACCTGGCCAGCGAAGTACTGGTGCAGGCTGGCACCGACCAGGCCACCGAAGTGGCGCTCGAACCCGCCTGGCAAGATGCGCTCGCGTTTGCGGCGGCGCGCATCAATGTTTTGCCCGCAGTCTATCGTAAGTTGAGTGCTGCCCCCAATCTGCTTTACAGTGACCTGTTTGAGGTGGTCACTTGGATGCCAGATACGCCAGCCGATGCGCCCTGGCGCGGGGACGTGTTTAAGCGGTTGGCAGCGGCGTTGATGGCACCGGAGCAATACAACGTGATCCGCGAGTGGGCGCTGGCGGCGATCATTGCCTCGCGCGACAAGAATGTGCTGTTCATTCTGCGCCAGGCGCTGCGCGCAGCCGACCCCGATGTTCGGCGGCTGGCGTGTATCGGTATGGGGGCATTAGGCAATCCCGAAGTGGCCAATGACCTGGCCCCGATGCTGGTCGACGATGATCTGGACGTGCAACTGGCCGCGGGCATGGCGCTGGGGGCGCTGGGCACGGAACATGCGCTGGAAACCATGCTGGCTGGCCTGGTTGAGGGGGCGGACGAACTGCGGCAGGCGGTGGCCGAGACGCTGGCTGGCTTGCCAGAAGAGGGACATCCTGTGCTCCGCGACGGAATTGCGTCGGACGATATTATGATCCGGCGCGCGTGCGTGTATGGCCTGAGCCGCGTCAAGGCGTCGTGGGCACTTACGGCGCTGTACCAGGCCATGCTCGAAGACGAACAATGGTTTGTGCGCACCGCTGCCGAAGAAGCCTTCATCACTATCCAATCGCTGGAAAAGCCCGGACCGCGCGCGCATCCCGAAGCCGATTCGTTGACCTGGATGATCGAGTGGGCTGCCGAGCGCGGGGAAGGTGTCCCGGCGGGGGCCAATGCGCGGCAAATCCTGATCCGAGTTTTACAAGAGGGTCACCCCATGCACCAGGCAATGGCGGCCCAAACCCTGGCGAACCTGGGGCATGTACCGGCGCTCAAGCCGCTCTATGCAGCGCTGCGCGATCGGGAACCGCGCGTGCGCGAATCGGCGTACGAAGCGTTGGCCAGGCTCCAGACTCGACTGGGGGAATCGCTGCCGGGTCTGATCTAGGCCAAGTTGACATTTGTATTCAGGGATTTGCCATTCCCCGGCGAAAATGTGCAAGACTACCTGGAACGGAACGTGCAAGTCACTACCAACACGGAGCCGGGAAACGCCCCGGCTTTATCTATTCTGCTGCTGCCTCTGTGTCTTCCTCATCTTCAGGGGGGGCAATGAGATCATCAAGGAAACCTGGCAAGATTTCCTCGTCCAAAGAACAGCGTGTTGCGTGCCGGATGCTGGTGTGGTATATGACGATCTCATCCCCAACTTCGAAGCTGATGCGATAACCGAGCATAGGCAGATCATCGTATACCACGTCCGGTTGGGGGCACCCGATGCTGGCATCAGGCCAGGTGAGCATTAACAGGCTGACCAGCGTTACATCAGCTGGGTCTACATCGAGCGAATCCGCTGTATTGCGCCGGGTGATCTCCACGATCTCCCACGCAACGGGATCAAACGGCAGCGGTTCTCCTTGCAGTTCCCAGGGGCTGTCCTCACACAACACAAACGTTTCGTCGCTGTCGGTATGGTAGGCATACACTTGCGAACCCGCCGTAAACAGAATCCGGAAGCCGGGAGTCTCTTCGGTCTCGGTAAAACCGTCTTCAAAGCGCGCCGGGCAACCCAACCAATCCCCCTCCCAGATGACCCGTTCTACCGCCAACAATCGGATATCGGTCGCGTCTACATCCGGTTGCTGGGTCAGGTCGTCGCGCGCTGCTACGATCAAGTGCTGAGCCGCGGGGGGAAGTGTTTGTTGTGGCCCAGCAACCGACCGGGCTGTGGGCGTCAATTGCCACGCCGCCGGTAACTCGGTGGGCGTAATCGAGGGCACCAGCGTAAGGGTTGGGGTTATGGTAGGGGTGACCGGCACCGGTACCAGGGTGCGCGTGGGCAGTGGACTGGCGATGATGGCAGCTCGTGCTGATTGGGGCTCGGAAGATAGGTACGCAAAAACAGTGTCCGGTTTGTGGTGCCAACCGTCACTGAGTGCCGCCAGCGCGCCCCCGCCGAGTGCGACTATCGCCAGCCAGCGTATGCCCAAACGTGCCACGCTGCTCCCCCGCATTGCGGATACTCAATTATCCTGCGCGAGACACTGTTCGATCCAGCCGGGTGTTACATTCTCCACACTGATGATCTTGTTAGGCTTGTCTTCTCCGGCCACGATATCAATCTGGCTCGCATCAACGTCGAGGACACCAGCCAGGAACTCGATCAACTGGGCGTTGGCGCGCCCTTCCCCTGGCGATTCGGTCAACCGGATTTTGAGGGAACCGTCATCCTGTATCCCGACGATTTGGACCTCATCGGCCCGGGTAACCACCCGGACGTTAAACGCAGCACCGTGTTTGGCATCCGTGATTTTGAATTCACGCGGCATGTTAGGTAACCCCTCTCTGCAACCGGAATTAATGCGCCATGACTCAGGCAGTCAATAGCGTTATAAGAATCTGTGCAAGAACATTAAGAAGGATAATAGCAATGATGGGGCTAAAGTCAAGCCCTGCCGTCGGTGGCAGCAAATTGCGGATCGGTTCCAGCACAGGTTCGGTCAACTGGAAGATCGTTCGCGCCAGCGG
Organism: Chloroflexota bacterium; assembly: GCA_010092855.1. Classification (GTDB taxonomy): domain Bacteria; phylum Chloroflexota; class Anaerolineae; order Aggregatilineales; family Aggregatilineaceae; genus TC-15. Next base: position 14,661 of record JAADYV010000644.1, read on the forward strand.
GCTGTAGGGATCGATCTGCACCCAACTCATCAGCACCCTGGCCAGAATGATCAACGAATACAATTCCACAACGAGAAACAACACACTACCAATTGCTTCCACCGCCTATCACTCCTCTACTCGAAACCAATCAATTGCGTGGCCCAAAAATCGCGCGGCCAATCCGAACGAGCGTTGCGCCCTCTTCCACCGCAACCGGGTAATCATCCGTCATGCCCATGCTTAGCTCCGACCACGTCGCCTCCGGAAAGTCATTGGCCAACGCATCACGTAATTTCCTCAGGCGCACGAAGATGGGGCGTGCTAACTCCGGGTCCGGGACGATGGGTGCCATCGTCATCAGGCCAGATACCCGCAAACCGGGCAGTTCGGTGATGCGGCGGACGTCATCCCACAGCGTCTGGCGCGCATCCGAATCGCTGGACCAGCGCCGCGCTTGCCAGCCATGTTTGCTGCTTTCGCCCGAAACGTTCATCTCCAGCAGAACATCCAACGGGCGTTCTCGTCCGGCCAGGATGCTGTTCAATCGTTCGGCCAGTTTGACGCTGTCCAGCGAATGCAGCAGCGCAAAGTCGTTGACGACATACCGCGCTTTGCGATCCTGAACATGACCGACCATGTGCCAGCGGATGGGTTGATCGGTCAGGTTGGTGACGCCGGGTATCTTGTCGAGCGCTTCTTCGATCCGGTTTTCGCCGAAATCGTGCAGACCCGCTTCAACAGCACTTACGACTTCGGCAGCGGAATGCGTCTTGCTAACGGCCACCAGCGTTACGCGCTTTGGCGAGCGGCCCGCGCGTTGGCACGCCTGGGCGATTTCGGCCTGTACACTGGCTATACGGTCCCCGATGGTCTGCGTTTCCATCGTTCGTTAACCTGCCAGCGCCATGACGACACCAAACCGACCGGTGCGGCCTGCTTCGGCCCGGTGAGAATACCATTCGTCGGTGCGGGTGGCGGTACATATCCCGGCCACCTCGATCTGCTCGACACCCGCGCGTTCCAGCGCCAGCCGATTAGAGGCCCATAGGTCGAGGTAGGCGCTGCCGTCGTCCGCGCGCCGGATTAAGCCGTCTAGCTGGCCAAAAGCTACCTTAACCTCTTCTACGACTTCTTCGCCAACCTGGTAGCGCTCTGGGCCGATGCTGGGGCCGATGCCCGCCTGTACATCTTGCGGACGCGATCCAAATGCTGTTTGCAGGGTGTGCAAGGTGCTAATGCCTGCTCCGGCCACTGTCCCCCGCCAACCCGCATGTGCAATCCCCATTACGTGCTGGACCGGGTCGTAAAACAAGATCGGTGTACAGTCGGCAAAGCGCATTGTCAACGGCAATCCGGGCTGATCAGTCACCATACCATCTGCGCGCGCCAACCAGCGGCGATGTGGTACCCGCCCACGCACCACGACGGTATCCGCGCTGTGGACCTGCCAGACGGTGCACGCCCGTGCGCCGTCCAGCCCTAAAACTGCATAGGCCCGGCGGTGGTTTTCTTGCACCGCCTCCGGCGCATCACCGACTGTCCCGCCCATATTCAACGATCCCCAGGGAGTCGCGCTCACCCCACCCAACCGGGTGAAGACGCCGTGCGTCAAGGGTTCGCCCGCCGCCCACTGGTCAAATCGATAATACACTGGTCCGGTGCCGTTCACACGTTCCACTGTTTTTCCTTCTAGGTCGTGTTGGTATTTTCGCCTGCAAACAGCCTTTCGCTGAGTACAGATGTCACCACGACCTGATTTTCAGATGGTGTTGATGGTGGTTGATCAAGCTCAACATGGCCCAATTATAACGCACATGTTTGACAGACGCCCGCCCCAAATTTGTGCTGTTATAGCGTAACATAACCGGTGTTGAAGGGTGGAACAGAGGTAATGGCCAGGGAGGATCAACAGCAGCCGCTATCTGGTTGCCTGCTGCTATGGTGGGTTTCAGGTACTGCCAGCAGTTTGAGAGAGGTGCGAACCAGTGACAGTCGCCTGAAAACCTGTGTGGAATCTGGGAAGCGTGCACTTGGTAGCTTGGCTTCTGCTGTAGGCCCCCTATGGCACACGCGCTCCTGGTGGTGGAACGCTCTGGAGACGCCCGGACACAAACAACGGTGGTCTTCCGCTGTGCATAGCATTCAAAAAGAATAGGACTTCAAAGGAATCGAGACGGGGGTTTTGGCGATTCGGATAGCGCCGTCTCAGATACTGCAGCATCTCTTGCTGGGCTCGCCGCCAGAGTTGTGGTGTGACGATGGGGTGATTTGATGCGACCATGCTGTCCATGTTGTTCCGAAGCCGGAAAATGACATGGGCCAGTTCGGATATCTCGCCGCGGGATGGAGTACGCGGCGTGTCTGGCTCTTGGCGTTGTTGAATGCGGAGAAACGCCAGCTCCTCAATGCGCGTATAGATTTCCTCCACGATGTAGGCACTCCGCTCATACAGCCCTTGTATGAAGTCCGTGCTGCTGGCTCCCTGCTCGATCCGTTCTCGCTCGCTCTGGGGAATCTGTTCCCAGCGGGTAATGGTTTGCGGTACGCCCCGAATCTGCGATGTGCCGCTCTGGATGGCGCGCAGCCAGTTTTGCCGGACTCGTTCCATCCGTCGCGTGGCTTCGGCCTCATAAACCGGCTGGATCGGGTTGGCGCGGTGTCGCTCCCGTGCTCGCCACAGGTGATGAATTTCGTGCCCAATGGTTCTGATAACCTTGTGGACATCAGCCACCGATGCGTTTTGGGCAATGTGGCGTGTGATGATGTCCAGCGCTTCCTGGGGCAGCCGGACAACCGGAATTCTGCCATCCCAAAAAGAGTCACCGCCGAGTTCCATGCCCAATACGACCCGCTGTTCGCTTTCAGGCAGCAGGCGAATTACCACGTTGCGAACGGGGACGTGGGCGGAGTAGCGATTAAGCAGATTCAATGCAGCCTGCAACCCGGGGTCCGTTTCCAAATTCGGATTAAAAATAAAGAACATCGCATCTTGCGGAGTTCCGCGCGATACTTGCGTTGGGGATTGAGCTGGCTGGCTGGCCTGCCGTTGGATGATCGGCATGAGAGTGTTAGACGCTGACGACTGTTCTTGTTGTTGAACGACATGTGTCAGTTCATGGGCGAGCAGTCGCTGACCTCGCGGCGTGTGCGGAGCGTACTGGCCAGCACCGAATACAATATCGTTTTGCCACGTATATGCTAGGGCGTTCATGGCACGCGCAGATTCGGAAGCCTTTGAGCCGGTATGCACACGAACGTGCCTGAACGCACGCCCGAAACGTGGTTCCATGAATGCCCGAGTTGCCCCATCGAGCGGTTGGCCAGGGGAACGCAGCACATCGTGAGTGACAGACGGTGCTGCGACTGGGCGCAGATCGTTCGGCTCGGCGCGTTCCACTTGCAGCGCGGAGTGTGCCTGATGCGTGGCTGGTGCAGGCCTGTGCAGCAAATGCTCCGCTACGCGATTTGCTTCCTGTTCCCATATGTCCCCCGGCGCATTGACGGGGGTTTTGGCTTGAAGTGCTGCTGGCGGTTTTGCGGTAACGGGAACCTGGCTGAAATCGTGCTCGAAGCGCGAAATACCAGACGTGCCGGGACTGGTTTTTTTACCAGCCGGACTCTTTCCGCCTGGCTGTTCGTGACCTGCGCGCAGTGTCGCGGATTGCGTTCGCTCCAGGCGTGTAGTTGTCGCAGTGTTGTGCCGAACAAATCCTCCTCTGCGTGCCACAAAGTCAGCAGATTTGATCTGCTCTGGCGTTTTGGATGGGTGTGCATAGGTACGCATGGTTATCTCCTGTTGTTCGACGGTGATATGCCCGGACGGAAGGAGTGTGTGGACTCACCAAAAACGGTGGGGCGATCCCCAGACTTTGAAGCCTCACAAGGTGTATATTAATTGTGGATCAACAACCGGGTCTTGGCAACTGCTTTGCAAAGCTGACACGTTATCGGGGTTTTTGTGTGTCCTACACTGCCATTATCCGGTAGACATGTTTTTCGGTTTCCAGATTGGTACCGGTTAGAAAATACATCGCTTATTATTGATAAATAATAGACTTTTCTGCAAAAGACTGGCAAAAGAATTTAGAAGTACTGTTTTTTGAAAAACCTATGCTAAGATGACCTTATGATGCCATATGTGCTCTTGGCGGGGAAGCGGGTTTATATAACCATTTAGATTTTGGGTCTTTTCGTCCCGTTTTTCAATGTACAGTTTCATAACCTGCTAAACGCCTTCATCTCGCCCGGTGGAAATTTCCCACTCTAGATGATTGGGGGAGTTATATGCCAATCAGACCAACTTACCCAGGTGTATATATCGAAGAAATCCCAAGCGGTGTTCGTACCATTACCGGAGTGGCGACGTCGGTCACGGCGTTTATGGGACCGGCAGCGCGTGGTCCGGTCAACACCCCCGTGATCATCAATAACTTCGGTGATTTCGAACGGAGCTTTGGTGGACTATGGGCAGACAGCCCGATGAGCTATGCAGTGCGTGATTTCTTTCTGAATGGGGGCAGCCAGGCCGTCATCGTGCGGCTCTTCAACCCGTTCCTAAAGACTGCAGCAGAACGCGCTGCCTTCCAAAACGAAGGAGATTCCGCGAAAAACGCAGCGGACACAGTCGCCGCAGCGGCTGTAGGCGGAGATCCCGATGCAGCAGCAGCCGCTGCTCGGGGCGCTTCGGATACCATTCAAGGCGATGCTGGCGCTACCGACATTGCGAAAGCGGCGGCGGCTACCGTCGCTACTGCTGCCGAAGCTGCGGCAGCGATTGAGGGGGCGACGGTCGAGAACGTGACCACCGCGGCCACAACTGCGGCTGAAAACATCGCCGAAGACTACCCGGTTACGCTCTATACGATCACGGTTGGTACGTTGACGTTTGAGGCGGCCAGCCCTGGCGCATGGGGCAATTACCTGCGCGCCCGTGTGGATAAGGATGTCTCTGAGGATGTGGCCGATAGGTATGACCTGACGACAGCGGACCTGTTCAATCTGGAGGTTTCCGATACAGGGACAGGTACGGTCGAGCAATATACCAATCTCTCGCTCAAAGACACCCCGCGCCGTGTGGACCGGGTTCTCAAGGAACAATCGACTCTGATCCGATGGGGGGGTGCATCGCTCGACGACGATCCCATTCCTGCTATACCAACTATTCCCGTCGGTCAAGATGATCTTGGTGACGAGGTTGTGGTCCTGGAAGATGCGCTGGCGGATGCACGCCAAGCCTATAAAGACGCTAAGAACGCGCGCGTCGATATCGAGGCCAGCGGCGAAGGCGACCTGGACCAAGCCAAACAGGACGAAGCAGACGCAAAGGAAGCCGTCGCTACTGCACGTCAGGCAGTGTTGGCAAAGCTGACCACCACCGATGGCCTTTCGCTGGAGCCAGCGGACTACATCGGCGAAGAGGATGACAAGACCGGCCTCTATGCGCTGGAAAAAACGGCGATCTTCAACCTGTTGTGCATTCCCCCAGTTCATCACGAAGAAGATATCCACATCACCGTCTACCAGGCAGCCCTGCCTTATTGCGTTCGTCGCCGCGCCATGCTGATTGTGGATTCACCCATCAGTTGGGGCGCTAATCCCGAAACTGCGGCAGCGACGGCGGCTGACAAGTGGGACGATCTTGGCTTAAGCGGAACCGACGCGCGTAATGCCGCGCTCTATTTCCCGCGCGTCAAACAGTTCGACTCGCTGCGCGATAACCAGATCAAAACGTTTGTGCCGTGTGGCATCATCGCCGGTGTGATGGCGCGCACCGATGTCCAGCGTGGCGTGTGGAAAGCACCTGCCGGGATCGATGCGTCCCTGAATGGCATTCAGGGGCTGCAAGTCGTGCTGACCGATGACGAAAACGGGATGCTGAACCCGCTGGGCATCAACTGCGCGCGCAACTTCCCGATCATCGGTAATGTGGTGTGGGGCGCTCGTACCCTGCGCGGAGCCGATCAACTTGCCGATGAATACAAATACGTGCCGGTACGTCGTCTGGCGCTGTATATCGAGGAAACGCTGCTGCAAGGTACCCAGTGGGCGGTGTTTGAGCCGAATGACGAACCGCTCTGGGGCCAGTTGCGGCAGGCGATTGGTTCCTTCATGCACAGCCTCTTTACCCAGGGAGCCTTCCAGGGCCAAACGCCCGACGAGGCGTATCTCGTCAAATGCGACAGTGAAACAACCACGCAGTACGACATCGACCGGGGCATCGTCAACGTCGTCGTCGGGTTCGCGCCGCTCAAACCGGCTGAATTCGTGATCATCAAGGTCCAACAGCTTGCTGGACAGTCGGAAAGCTAAGGAGTGA
>JAADYV010000135.1 GCA_010092855.1 Chloroflexota bacterium
ACCATCACCACGCGCGCCGTCAGTCCTGCCGACGCGGGCACCATCTGGCCCGATGCCGGGTCTTCGATTTCCATTTCGATGGCGCCGCCATACCCGGCTTCGGCAATGTACAGGTTGCCGTCGGCGTGATACGCGATCTGGCGCGGATAGTTAAGCTCCGACGCCAGCGTACCGTCCTGGGCGCTGACGGGCAGCCCAAACGCCACCAACGCCAGGATCACAATCGTCAAAATCCCGATTACCTTGTGCATCATTGTTTCCCTCGTTTTCTTCCTTGTGTGGAGAATAAACTTCGCAGCCCATCGGATATAATAGATAATCATCTTTCTTATGTCAAATATTCGCGGAATGATTACATTTGTCTGTTCGATTTGTCCAGACCACGGTATTGAACACACGCGGGTGCACGCCGGGACATATACCCTGACGTGCACCTGCTGGGGAAAGGTAGGGTTCGCAGTCTGTACCGCGGTGTGAATTGACTTAGCCCGGCCACACAATGACCGGTGGTTCAGAGGGCTGTTGGGGCAGGTACAGCGTAGATGTGATGATGATGACCTCGTCGGTGATGAACACCTCGTCAATCGAATACGTAATCTCCCACTCGAAGTCGGGCAGTCGAGCAGATCGCGCAGCGCCAGGTACCGCACGCCTGGATCGCCGGGTTCCAACAGCCACTCCAGCACGTCTTGCTTGGTGTTTTCTTGCCCTGCCATGTTCTTCCCCCTGATCGTCAAAGCGAACATGTGTTCATCCATTATATACCCGATTTTAAGGTCCCGGCAGGACAGACGGTGTTATAATCGCAACCCGACAAGGTGTTCTGAATTTCTGGGGTAGGTTTCGACATGGCAGACCGCAAAAAAGAATTTGTCCACCTCCACGTCCACACCGAGTTTTCGCTGCTGGATGGCCTGAGCCAGATCAACCGGCTGGTGAGTTTCGCCAGAGAATCGGATATGCGCGCGCTGGCCATCACCGATCATGGCACGATGTTCGGCGTGATCGATTTCTTCCGCGCATGTAAGGCGCAGGACATCCAGCCGATCATTGGCTGCGAAGCGTACCTGACGCGCCGCGACCGCCGCATGACGGACAAACAGGCGGGCGTCGACACCAAGCCGTATCACATGCTGCTGCTGGCGCGCAACCAGATCGGCTACCAGAACCTTCTCAAGATCGCGTCGGCGGCCCAGATTGACGGCTACTACTACCGCCCGCGCATCGACCACGACTTTCTGGCCGCGCACGCCGAGGGCCTGATCGCTACGTCTGGCTGCCTGGCGGCGGAGATTCCACGTATGGTCGAGCAGGGACGCGAGAAGGATGCCCTGGAACACATCGGCTGGTATCAGGACGTGTTCGGCCCAGAAAACTTCTACCTGGAATTGCAGCACCACGATATCGACCAGTTGCACATCCTCAACAAGTGGCTGGTCGAAAACCAGGGCTATGCCCAGGTGCCGCTGCTGGCCACCAACGACGTGCACTATGTCAAGGACGACGACTACGACGCGCACGATACGCTGCTGTGCATCCAGACCGGCAGCGTCAAAGCGGAACAAAACCGGCTGCGCTTTAACAGCCGCTCCTTCCACCTGCGCACCCCGGAGGAGATGTGGCAGTTGTTCCGGGATGTGCCGGAAGCGCTGACCAACTCGCTGCTGATCGCGGAACAGTGCAACGTGGACCTGTCATCCGATGGCTATCACCTGCCGGTTTTCCCCGTGCCGGAAGGGCACGACGCCCAGAGTTACCTGCGCTATTTGTGCGAGAAGGGCCTTCACTGGCGCTACGGCAGCCACGCCACTGATCCCGAAGTCGTGGACCGGCTGAACCACGAATTGCACATCATCCACGACATGGGGTTCGATACCTATTTCCTGATCGTGTGGGACCTGTGCGAGTTCGCGCGCCACGCCGACATCTGGTGGAATGTGCGCGGGTCCGGCGCGGGCAGTGTGGCCGCCTACAGCCTGGGCATCACCAACATCGACCCGCTGCAAAACAGCCTGCTGTTCGAGCGCTTCCTGAACCCCGGTCGCCAGACCATGCCCGATATCGACCTCGACTACCCCGAAGATCGCCGCGCAGAGATGATCACCTACTGCGCGCAGAAATATGGCGAGGACAAGGTGGCCGCCATCATCACCTTTGGGACGATGGGCAGCAAGGCTGCCATTCGCGACGTGGGCCGCGCGCTGGATATGCCACTGCCAGAAGTGGACCGCATCGCGCGCCTGATCCCCACCGGCGGCAAGCCGGTCAAGTTCAAGGATGCGCTGGGCGACGATCCTGACAAGGCGCTGCCCGATCTCAAGGCGGTGTACGAATCCGACCCCCACGCGCGCAGCCTGATCGACACCGCGTGGCAGTTAGAGGGCATCACGCGCCACGCCAGTACCCACGCGGCAGGCGTGATCGTGGCCGACAAGCCGCTGGTCGATTACATTCCGCTGCACCGGCCCACCAGCGGCTCGGAAGAAGACGCGCCGGTCAAGCTTGTGACCCAGTTCCCGATGGAAACGTGCGAGTCGATTGGCCTGCTGAAGGTGGACTTTCTCGGCCTCTCGACGCTGACTATCATGCGCCGCGCCTGCGAGCTGGTCGAGCAGCATCACGGCATCCGCTACGACCTGTCGAACATCCCCTACCGGCCCATCCCGGACGATCTCGACCAGTCGCGCATGGTGGCCGAAACGTTCGAGATGATGGGGCGTGGCGAGACGATTGGCGTGTTCCAACTCGAATCGCAGGGGATGCGCCGGATGCTGACCGACATGCGCCCGCAGAAGTTCGAGCACATCGTGGCCGGCATCTCGCTCTACCGTCCTGGCCCATTGGAATACATCCCAACCTTCAACCGCCGCCTGCACGGTGAGGAAGCGGTGGAGTATAAGCATCCCAATTTGCAAAGCATCCTCGAAGAAACCTACGGCATTATCGTGTATCAAGAACAGTTGATGCAAATTGGCGCGGAGTTGTTCGGCTATTCGCTTGGCGAAGCGGACCTGATGCGGCGCGCTGTCTCCAAGAAAAAGAAGGAAGCGCTGCAGGAACACCGCCAGACCTTCGTCGAGCGCGGCCCGGAGCACGGTGTCGATGCCGACAGCGCCAACGCCATCTTCGACGACATCGAGTTTTTCGCGCGGTACGGCTTCAATAAGTGTGTGACCGGGGATACCCAGGTCATCGACGCGGACACCGGGCGGCTGGTGCGTATCGAGGATGTGTTCGCCGGGCGCGCGATGCTGGAACGCACCGTCACGCTGGATACCGACTCGCTGCGCCTGACGGTGGGCGACGTGAGCCATGTGATGGAGAACGGGATCAAGCCTGTCTTCCGCCTGAAGACCACGTTGGGCCGCGAAATCACCGCAACGGCCAACCACCCCTTCTATACGCTGGACGGCTGGCGGCAGCTTGGCGACCTCACGCCCGGCGACCAGATCGCCGTTCCGCGTCGTTTGCCAGGGGGCGTTTCGGTAGGGGCGTGTCCAACCGATGGTTGGCGCAATGCGCCCCTACAACGTGGTGACCGATTTGTAGGGGCAGAGCAAGCTCTGCCCACCGCAAAAAGCGTGGTAGGACAAACCATCTCCCTACAGGTTGGCGACATCGCCTGGGACGCTATCGCCACCATCCAACCCGCCGGGGAGCAAATGACGTATGACCTCACCGTGCCGGGCCCGCACAACTTCGTCGCCAACGACATCATCGTGCACAACTCCCACGCCGCCGACTACGCCGTGATCACGTGCCAGACGGCGTTCCTGAAGTGCCACTATCCGCACGAATTCATGGCCGCGCTGATGTCCGTCCAGCGCGACGACTCGGCGAAGGTGAGCCTGTTCGCGGCGGACTGCCACCGCATGGGTATCCAGGTGCTGCCCCCGGACGTGAACAAGAGCCTGATGGACTTCGACATCGAAACGCTGGCGGATGGCGAACGCGCGATCCGGTTTGGGCTGGCGGCGGTCAAGAACGTGGGTGTTGGCCCGCTGGAGCACATCATCGCCCGGCGCGAAGCGGGCGGCGAATTCCAGGACCTGGACGATTTCTGCCGCCGGGTGGACATGCGCGTGGTGCAGAAGCGCGCGCTGGAGTCGTTGATTCGCGTCGGGGCGCTGGATATGTTTGGCCACCGGCCCAGCCTGCTCGCGGCCCTGGACCGCATCGCCAGCTTCTCCATCGACCACCACAAGGCGCAGGATGTCGGCCAGATGAGCCTGTTCGGGGAAGCAACCGGTGTGGACTTCGGCAGCGCGGACAGCCTGCTGGATAACCTGCCGGAGATGCCCGACGTGGACAAGCGCGAGATGCTGCGCTGGGAAAAAGAGCTGGTTGGCCTGTATGTGACCGATCACCCGCTGAGCGACCTGGCCGAGCAGTTCGCGCACGCCAACATCCACACCGTCGCGGAACTGGTGGACGAGGGCGAACGGATGCAAGACCGCCGCGTGCAGGTGGCCGGGCTCGTGACCGATATCCGCCACATCATCACCAAAAAGGGCGACCCGATGGCAATCCTGACGCTGGAGGATATCACGGGCACGATCAGCATCGTGATGTTCCCGCGCACGTGGGGCGAATACCGTGACCTGGTCGAGGAGGATGTTGTGCTGGTGGTGCAGGGCAAGGCCGATACCTCGCGCGGCGACATCCAGGTTATCGCCGATGCCGTGCGCCAGAACCTCACCACCGTGCAGCTTGCCGACGAGGTGCAGGACCTGCGCACCCGCTCGTTCACCTGGCTGGAGGACGCACCAGCAGCGCCATCCGCAGTGGCTCTGGGTGCTGACGATGGGGACGAGGAAGAACTTGAGGATGACCCATTTGACGAGGAGACGGGTGAGGTCATCGACCACGCGGAACCTGAACCGCCATCCGCGCCCCACGAACCGGTCATGCCGGCATCGGCGGGAGCCAGCATCGGGACCGCCGCGCCCATTGAACCTGCCCCGACGCCATCGTCCCCACCGCCCCGCCCATCGTTGATCGCCGAGGAGCCACCCGGTTGGTTGGACGACGACATGGACGAGCGCTGGCTGCCCGTGCCGGATTGGGCCGGAGATGTCCCGCCCCGGACGCCGCCGCCCCCGCCGGTAGAGCCGATCGTCCACAGCTATGACGAGACAGGCCGCCTCATTCCACCGCCCGCCGCAGGTGACCGCCCTCGTGATGCTGATGACCAAGACGACGCAGCCTCAGCGCCGCCTGCTGCGCGCGCCTTCAAACGCCGCCGCCGACCGGAACCAGAATCCGCCCCCGAACCACAGCCCAGCCGCCTGCTGACGCTGGTCTTCGAGCGCAGTGGTGATGCCCACAAAGACCGCCGCCGCATGTCGCGCTTGCACGGCTTCCTGACGCAGTATCCGGGGCCGGATAAGTTCTGTTTTGTGTTCGAGGGGGGCGGGAAAAAACGCGCCCGCCTGGACTTCCCCAACCATCCCATCGGCATCAACGACGAGATGTTGGAGTATACGCGCCGCCTGCTGGGGGACGAGCACGTGATCGTGGAGTGAACACCGCTGCCGCAGCGCTGCCGCTGTCGCGTAGGGCATGACCGGCTGGGTGACCGCCGACCAACTGCAATAACTCCCCCTCGTCTCATCCAATCGCCGGGGTTGCGCCGCAGTGATGAAGGTTGCGCCGCCCCGGTTTCCCATTGCACGAAATCCCACACTGTTAGAACACCATCAGAAACGCTTGACCCCACACTTGAGTCCAACTATAATGAACTCAAGTATATTGAATTCAATATAAGGATCGAGACTGAGCATGAAGAAACACGGACGCGGACGCCATCGGCGCCATCA
>JAADYV010000136.1 GCA_010092855.1 Chloroflexota bacterium
GGTCCAGCACCGAGCCGTAGGTCACGTGCAGCACCTGGCGCGTATCAAACCGGTTGAGCAAATCAGGCAGATCAGCATCCGGCACAGCGTTGGCTTCTGGCACCCGTTCCAGCACCGCGGACACATGGTAAGTGGCGCGATCGGTTTCATACCGTCCGCGGGAAAAATCGAGCACGTCGCGGAACGCTGCCGGATCAACGCCAGCCCATACACGCAGCGCTTCCAGGTAGCTGGTACCCGCCGTCTTGAGGTGCACCAGGCCCTCGGCGTGCCGTGCCGCCAGGGGATAGACCGTGAACTTGTCCGAACCGGAATGCAGGCTCAGTTTGTAGCCGCCAAAATGCCGCATGACGGCGGAATGCCCGGCCAGGTTAGCGTCCAGTGCGTCCAGGTCGCCGATATAGTCCACGCCTTTCTCGAACCGGCCCACAAAGCGCGGGGCCAGGCTGTGCCACGTAATTCCTAGGCGCTGTAACTCAGTGGCGATGTAGAAGTGTTCGTGGATCGAAGTGGGAGTGTCCGTTTCGTCGACCGAGACCTCGAAGTCAAACGGCTTTCCACTCATCTGCATGGAAACATGGCGGTGCATCTCGGCGATGTGCGGCACCGCCCGGCCATACTTGGCCACCGCGCGCAGCAGTGTCACCCGGTCGAAGGTGAGTTGCAGCGTGCCCAGGTTGAAGGTCTGGCCCAGGAACCGCGCTTCGAGGTCCGCCAGCGAAGTCTCCATCGCGGACCAGGACAGCGCCTGGACCTTCTGCTGCAACCCCATCTCATCATCGGTCTGTGCGGCGTTGTCCACATGCTCGCTGGGGTCGATGGTGAAGAACGAATACCCGGCCTCCACAAACGGCGCGATCACGTCTGGTGTCTTGAGGTGGTCGGCGTCCGCCCCCCAGGGTTCGCGCCAACCAACCTCAAAGACGCCCCACATGGCATCGTCTACTACTTCTTGCGGTGTGCGACCGGTGCGCGCATTTTCCCGCACGGACTGCTGCGCAAAGATTGGCGCGATGCCCGTGCCCATCACCGATTGGGCATGGCCGGGCGTGGCCAGCCCCAGCCGATCCCCGAATCCGGCGGAGGTTTGCAGCGCCAGGGGAGCCGGGGCCAACCAGGGCAGCCGTTGGCGCAGCGCTGCCGCGTTTTCCGGCGTCAACGGGCACAGCAGCACGTCACTACCCGGATGTGGTGTGCCAGCAAACCCGGCGGTGTTGCCCTGCACGCCCAGTACTTTGACCCCGTCGCCCGCACGCCGGGCCAGGAAATAGATCGTGCCGTCCTGCGCAAGCTCCGAAGCCTCATACAAGTTGTAGCCATTCAGTGGTTCCATAATTGTCCCCTAGAGTTTGTAGGCGCGCTTGGCCAGGCCATACGCCAGTTCGTTTGCCATCTCCGCAGCATCAGCCATATCGACCATGCGCCGCAACACGAGACCCGCCAGCCAGTTGGCGCTGGCCCGCCGCCAGACATCGTGCCGCGCCTGGATCGACGGGAAGGCGCGCGTGTCGTCATTGAAGCCCGCCGTGTTGTAGAGTCCGGCAGTTTCCATCACCTGGTCAAAGAACCGCGCCATCCCGTTCAGACTATCGTGGAACCACCACGGCGGTCCCAACAACAGCGCGGGATAGTGCCCGGCCAGCGGAGCCAACTCGCGCGCGTAGGTCGTCTCGTCCAGCGTGAACAGCACCAGCGTCAGGCGCGGGTCGTGGCCAAACGCATTCAACAGCGGTTGCAAGTTGCGTGTGTACTCGGTGGCCAGTGGGATATCGGCCCCCTTGTCCGCACCAAATCCCGCGAAGATGACCGGGTTGTGGTTGCGCAGCGAACCGGGATGAAGCTGCATCACCAGCCCGTCTTCGATGCTCATGCGCGCCATCTCGATCAGCATATGTCCCGTGAAGCGCTGCGCATCCTCGGCGGACACATCGCCCCGCAGCGCGCGTTCAAAGATTTGGCTGGCTTCGGCTTCGCTCAACTTTTCGGTGTAGGGTGTCAGCGCGGCGTGATCGGTGGCGGTCGCGCCCATGTCTTTGAAGTACGCGCGGCGGTTTTCCAGCGCGGTGATAAACGCCGGATACCCATCCACCGTGATACCCGACACCTCGCTCAAGCGGTCGATGTTGGCGCGCCAGCCGGGGAAGTCCAGGTTGACGACCGAGTCCGGGCGGAAGGTGGGCCGGATCGTCGCAGCCCAGCCCGACGCACGGATCGCGCGGTGATGGTCGAGGGTGTCGGTAGCAGCGTCGGTAGTGCACAGTACCTCGATGTTGAACTGCTCGAACATCCGCCGGGGTGACATTTCCGGCGTCCGGAGTTTGGCCGCGATCTGGTCATAGATGTCCTGCGCGGTGTCGCTGTTCAGCTTCTGGCGAACACCGAACACGTCGTAGAACTCGTGATCGAGCCAGATACCGGTCGGCGTGCCGCGAAACAGGTGATAGTGGTCGGCGAAAAGCTGCCAGGCTTGGCGGTGATCGGTTTCGACTGGCTGCCCATCCCAGCGCAGAATCCCCAGGTCCTCCAGGCGTACCCCCTGTGCGTACAGCATCCGGAATATGTAGTGATCCGGGATCAGCAGCAGATCAACCGGGCTGCCAAATGCATAATCGGGATCAGAAAACAGGGTCGGATCAACGTGCCCATGGGGGCAGATCAACGGCAAGCCCGCGATGGCGTCGTACAATTGCTGCGCGACTTCCTTCTGTTTTGCATCCGGACCAAAAAAGCGATCCTCATGCAGAATAAGCTCATTTATAACTGTCACGAAAAATACTCCTTAACCGTTCAAAAGTAGCTGCTTCTCTATTGGGATGCCCGGTGTTGTTGTGACCACTCGTGGGCGGCGACCAACAGCGCGTCGATGTTCTCAGCGGGCGTACCCGGCGAAACGCCGCCGCCAAATGACAGGATCAGGCCCCCACCAGCAGCGGCTTTGTCCAGGCATTCGGTCGCGGCCTGGTGCACCGCTTCCGGTGTGCCGTTGACGCCCAGGTCCAGCGGGGCGACATTGCCCATCAGCGCCACACGGTGCCCCATCGTCGCCTTGACCTCCGCGATATCCATTTTGTGGCTGAAGTTGAACACGTCGAAGTTGGCTTCGGCCAGGTGGGGGACCAGCTTGGGGCAGGGCGTATCGTTGTGATACACGCGCACCAGCCCGTCGAAGGCGTCGAAAATACGGCGCAGGTGCGGTTGGACCAGTTCCTCATAATGCCGGGGCGAAACCATACCCACGATATCATCCAGCAGCATGATACCCTCTGGCGCGTGCAGCATATCCAGTTGGGCGCGCAGCCAGTCGATGATGGTCGTGGTCACGACTTCCAGGATTTTCGTCACCCGTTCCGGCTCCATCGCGAGATCGGTCATCAGCGGCGTGATCCCGGACAACCACGACGCCACCGCCATCGGCCCCCGTGCGCACACCATACGGATGCCCAGCCCGTCAGCGCGCAGCCGCTCGTCCATCGCCTGGTAGCGGCGCAAAACCAGCGGCATCAATCCCGCTTCGTGAGGATGCGCGGGCTGGATGCGCTCCGCCCAGAACGCCAGATCGGTCGTGATAGGCTCGATGGCGGGCGGTTGATCGGGGTAGAACAGCATCCGGGTTCCAAAGGCTGATGGTTCCGCCGCCATGCCATATTCGATCCAGAAGCCAGGTACCCAGGTTGCATCGGGAAAGCGCTCCAGCAGGCCCCGGTTGATGTCCAGCCACTTGTCCGCAAAGAGGTAATAATCCCGCGTGTCGATGCCAGCGTAACCCGGCAGCCAGGGACTATCCACAATCAAGCCGACCGGCACCTGCTCTGGTTCCTCCAACCGGACGGCCTGTTTGAAACGTTCCCAGGGCGTTGTCACTGTTGTTTGCTCCCCTCCAGCTTATGAAGCGGCGAGTCCTGCCGCTTCATAAATCGCGTTGACGACGGCCACACTGCGCCGTCCTTCGCCTCCATGTACGGCAGACAAACGATCCTCCCGTACAGCTTGGATAAAATCGCGGAACAGGGCCGTATGGCCATGTGCGTCCGTGCCGCGCGGATCGCTGCCTGCGCCTGCGCTGGTCACGGTACCGGTTTCGGGAATATCCACCGTACTCGTTGGTTCGACCAGTTGCCAGTTGCCCAACACATCTCCCTCGGTGCAAATGCCGCCGCCTGTGCCGTAGATTTCTAGCCGGTGCGGAAAGCCAGGATTGGCGGTGGTCGTAGCCGTGATGGTAGCCAGCGCACCATTCGGGAAGTGCAACATAGCCGCCAGGGTATCCTCTACATCGACCCGGCGGTGTAAGGTGCCGCCAAACGCTTCTACCTTGACCGGGTCGCCCATCAACCACACCAGCAAATCCACCTGGTGAATGCCCTGGTTCATCAGCACGCCGCCGCCGTCCAGTTCCCAGGTGCCGCGCCAGGCAGCTTGATCGTAATAACTCTGGGGCCGGAAGTAGGGCATGGTCACGATGCCAATGGTCAGGTCCCCCAATTCACCACCTTGAATGGCGGCGTGAATGCGCTGGAACAGGGGGCGTCCCCGGCTCTGGAAGCACACACCCAGCTTGACGCCAGCCCGCTCGCAGGCCGCGATCATGGCGTCGGCATCTTTTGGGTTCAAGGCCATCGGCTTTTCGACCAGCACGTGTTTGCCAGCTTCCGCCGCGGCCATGGTTTGCGCCGCGTGCTGGCCGCTGGGCGTGCAGATGCATACCACGTCCACGTCGTCGCGCGCGAGCAGGTCCGCTTCGGTAAGACACGGGACGCCAAACTGCGCGCTAATGGCTTCGAAGCGGTCCGGGCTGTAGTGGCCCATCGCGACCAGTTGCGCGCCCAGGTCGGAATTGGCCTGGATCGCGGCAACGTGGTGATCGGCGATCACGCCTGCGCCGAGGATGGCAAAGCCCATCGTATCATTGGCCATCAGTGGTACACTCCGTATTCCTGCAGTGTTTCCCACATGGCAACAATGTTTTCGGGCGGAACGTCGGCCTGAATGTTGTGCACAGTATTGAAGACGTAGCCCCCGCCGGGGGCCAGCGCCTCGATGTTGCGCCGCACGTCGTCCTTGACCTGTTCCGGCGTGCCGGAGGGTAGCGCCCCCTGCGTATCCACACCTCCGCCCCAGAACACGACATCGCGGCCAAACTCTTGCTTGAGCGCGACCGGCTCCATGCCCGCTGCGCGGATGTGGACCGGGTTCAGGATGTCCGTTCCGATTTCGATGTAATCTGGTATCAACGGGCGAACATTGCCGCACGAGTGGAAGAATTGCTTGACGTGTGGAGCCAGGTCCTTGATGCAGGCAAACAGGGTTTGGATGCGGGCCTTAAGCTGCTTGCGGAACATGCGCGGCGAGATCAGTTGCGACTGCTGAGTGCCATAGTCATCAGCGTAGGTCACGACATCTACCACGTCACCGAGTGTAGGCAAGGCCATCTCCCAAAACGACAGCTTGAGACCCAGTAGTTCGTCAAACAACACCCCGGCCAGGTCCGGCTCGGTGGCCATCATCATCATGATACGTTCCATGCCCACAATGCGCTGCGACATTTCGAAGATACCCGCAAACGGGTCTTTGATTACCACTGCGTAACCGGCCTCGCGGTAGGCAATAGCCTGTTCGCGCAAACCGGCAATGCGCTGGGGATCGGCCATATCCGGCCAGGAGTGGTTCGTGATGTCGTCCGGCGTGATCTCGGCCTGGTCAACTGGCACTTCGACGATGCTGTAGTACAGACCGTCCGGGTAGGGGCGACGGTGGGTAATTCCCCATTCATCGTGATACAACCAATATTCACCCGCCGGTTCTTCGGTTACCTGCCAGTTGTGGCTGTTGAGCGGAAACAAGCCGCGTACATCCACCCCTAACCGCTGGATGATGTCATCATCGGGCAGGGCAAGCTGTTGGATCGAGTCGCACATGTGGACATCAACCGGTGGCAACCCTAATGCATCGCGCAGATTCTGGTAGGCAACGGTATGAATCCCGGTCACCTGGACGCTGCCCAGGTCAAACGGAATTCGGTCGGGTTCTTGGTGATTCAGTGTGGTCAAAACGCGCTCGCGCGAATTCATCCGTTTCATCAGGCTCCATAGGACCGGTAACGCTGGACGACGTTAACCATAGCAAAGATGTTGTCGTCGGGGGTGCCATAGTCCATGTTGATGCAGCAGACACCGGCCTGTTCCAGCGGCCCCGCTGCCTGCAGCAGCTTGTCGGTATCAGCGGCAATCTCGTCGGGGGTGTTCTGCAGCATCCGGATCGGACTCAGGCGCAGGTTAAAGAAGGCATCAGGCAGGGCAGCGCGACTGGCTGCCGGGTCCGAGCCCCAGCCGATTTCATAGTAGGCGGCATTTGTTTCGGCGTAGGCGGACGCGATTTTGTGCACGTTACCGCCGCAATGGTGGATGCCAAAGGGCTGGATGCGCGCCGTCATCTGCTGCTCGACGGGAAGCTGCATATGGCGATAGCTGGCCGGAGAGATCATCTGGACGGAGCAGTTAGCGTGTAAAAACAGGCGCGGATCGACGTGCTCTGCCATGCGGTTAACCGAGATCGAACAGCTGCCGGTCCGCGCGCGCACATATTCAGCCACGTCCACGATCAGCTCGCCAATGATCTCCAGCAGGCGGCGCACCCGTTCCGGGGCTTCGTAAAAGTCGAGAAACAGGTTCTGCCCATAAAGGTGATAGGCTGCGTTGAGCAGCCCATCGGTGTTCAGGTCGCCAACCAGGTACCCGTACTCAGCTTGCAGCGCATCCATGCTGGCAATAATATCCGTCAGGGGCCACAGCGCCCGGAAGTCCGGCTTTTCGAAGGCATCGAGCTGGTCCTCCGCGAGATCAACGGGCAGCGGTTGAGGTGCTTCATCCTTTTTGAACATGATTTCTGCGCCCAACAACGCCGGGATCACGAAACCGCCTGCTACGTGCATTGAACCAACAACCGGACGTGGTTGGGGATCAGCTTCACCCAGCCCGATGTCGCCAAAGCGCTCGGATAAAGTCCGGCGCATGGTGATGTCGTTTTGGATGCGCGTTATGGCATCGAAATAGAAGGGTTCGTCAAACGAAATGCCTGCCGTGTGGTACCACCAGTTGGGATTAAAAACCAACTCCACTGGCAAGAATTCCTGGGCCGTAACCGGAGACATTGACTGGGCCATTGCTTATTGCTCTGCCTAGCTGATCAGCGATTTGGCCAGCGACACAGCTTGATTCGCATCCGGCGCGTATCCGTCGGCCCCGATTTGGTGGGCGAAAGCGTCAGTTACAGGAGCGCCGCCAACGATGATCTTCAAACTATCACGCATACCGGCAGCATCCAGCGCAGCAATGGTGGCTTGCATGGCGGGCATGGTCGTCGTCAGCAGCGCCGACAACCCGACGATATCGGGCTGGTGGGTCTTCGCTGCTTCGATGAATTTCTCAGACGGCACATCCACGCCCAGGTCTTCCACCACAAAACCAGCCCCTTCCATCATCAACGCAACAAGGTTTTTGCCAATATCGTGCAAGTCCCCCTTAACTGTGCCGATGATGACCTTGCCCACCGGTTGGACGTCGGCTTCAACCAGGTGTGGGCGCAGCAGCGCCAGTCCTGCTTTCATAGCACGCGCCGCGATCAGCATCTCCGGTACGAAGTATTCGCCCTCTTCGAACAGGCGACCGACTTCTCCCATCGCCGCAATCATGCCTTGGTTCAGGATCACTTCCGGTTCGATCCCAGCGTCCAGCGCGGCCTGCACTTGCTGTTCTGCTGTGGTTGCATCACCATCCAATATTGCTGCGTAGAGTTCTTCCAAGATTTGTTCGGACATGGATTATTCATTTTCTCCCTAAATGAACATGCAAATAGCTAGGTTGTTTGGATGCCGCGTAGTTGTAGCTCTTCGGCACGATGACAGGCCACCCAGTGATCGTCGCCTAATTCGCGCCATTCTGGGACCGCTGTCCGGCAGATGTCCTCAACGTAACGACAGCGGGGATGGAACTTGCAACCGGGCGGCGGGTTCGAGGGGCTGGGCACATCGCCCTCCAACAAGATGCGTTCCCGGGTTTGCCCGGGTTCGTCTTTGGGCACCGCCGACAGCAAAGCTTCGGTATAGGGGTGAAGTGGATTTTTGTATAACTCGGTCGACGTGGCCAGTTCCACAATCGCACCCAGATACATCACCGCGACCCGATCGCTGATGTGTTCTACCACCGACAGGTCATGGGCGATAAACAGGTAGGTGAGGCCGAATTCGGCCTGCAGGTCTTCCAGCAAGTTAATAACCTGGGCCTGGATTGACACATCCAAAGCAGAGACCGGTTCGTCAGCCACGATCAACCGGGGCCGCAGCGCCAGCGCGCGCGCGATGCCGATACGCTGCCGCTGCCCGCCGCTGAAGGCATAGGGATAGCGATTCATGTGCTGAGATTTGAGGCCCACGGCCTCCAACAGCTCGCACACCTGGTCTTTCAGTTGCTTCCCCTTGGCCATCCCGTGTATCGAAAGCGGTTCGCTCACGATATCCATGACCGTCATGCGCGGGTTTAGAGAAGAGAACGGGTCCTGAAAAATGATCTGCATCTCGCGGCGCAGCGGCTTGAGCTGTCGGCGTGAGAGCTCAGCAACGTTGATCATATTCTCGCCCTGGCGAAACCACACTTCGCCGTCGGTGGCATCAATCGCGCGCAGAATCGTGCGGCCTGTGGTGGTTTTGCCGCAGCCTGATTCGCCCACCAACCCCAGCGTTTCGCCGTCGCGCACAAAGAAGCTTACGCCGTCGACGGCCTTGACGTAACCAACTGTTTGCCGCAGTAATCCTCTCTGAATCGGGAAAAATTTCTTCAAGTTGCGCACATCTAATAGAATTGACTGCTTATTGTCAGACATGTTGTTCGTCCTGGGTTTGATAGGGCTGGGCCGGGCTGTCCGGAACTTGATACATCGACTGGTACAGCGTACAGCGCACGGTATGCCCTGCTTCGACCTCGATCAGAGGTACATCCTGCTTACAAGCATCGTTTTTCGGCGCTATACAGCGCGGATAGAACGCACACCCCTGCGGTACAGAGAGTGGATCGGGTACGCTGCCAGGAATGGGCGTGAGGCGCGCTTTTTTGCCCAGCCGGGGAATAGACCGCATCAAGCCAACGGTGTAGGGATGCAACGGGCGTTTGAAGATCGTGCCCACGTCGGCCATCTCGACCACGCGGCCCATATACATCACGCTCACGCGCTCGGACATCTCGGCGATCACGCCCAGATTGTGGGTGATAATCAGAATCGCCATCCCGAACCGGTCCTGCAACGACTGCATGAGGTCAATCATCTGTGCCTGGATGGTGACATCCAGGGCTGTAGTTGGCTCGTCGGCGATCAACAGCGCGGGGTTACAACTGAGTGCCATCGCGATCATGGCCCGCTGGCGCATCCCACCAGAAAACTGGTGTGGGTATTCATTAAAACGCTGGGCCGGGTTGGAAATACCGACCTGTACCAGCATGTCGAGTGCACGCTCTTGGGCCTCGCCCCGGTCTACATTTTGATGCAGTTGAATGACTTCCATGATCTGGTTGCCAATGGTATGGACCGGCGAGAACGAGGTTAGCGGCTCCTGAAAGATCATGGAGATCTCATTCCCCCGGATTCGGCGCATGGTCATGCCGTTGGACCTGAGCCGGGTCAGCTCCAACGGCGGCTCACCATCTTGCCGATCATAGTAGACCCTGCCACCAGCAATATGGCTGATCTTGCGGGGCAGCAGGCGCAAGATAGTAAAGGCAGTCACGCTTTTGCCACTGCCCGACTCGCCTACCAGCCCCATCGTTTCGCCAGGCTTGATGTCGAACGAGACGCCATCAACCGCGCGGACAGTCCCATCCAACGTGGAAAAGTAAGTTTTTAGATCTTCGACGCTGATCAACGGATGTTGGTATCCGGATTTTTCCATGATTTTTCTTTCCTCTACCCGGTGCGCCTAGAGCGAATAGGGATCTGATGCATCGCGCAGGCCATCCCCCAGGAAATTGAACGCCAGAATCGCTATTGCCACGCTAATGGCAGGGACAGCGAACTGCCAGGGATAGATCGTGACGGCGTTGATACCCGCCTCGTTCAACAGCACCCCCCAACTGACTGTCGGCGGTTGCAACCCCAGCCCAAGGTAGCTGAGCGCCGTTTCGGCCAGAATCATGGCCGGCAACGCCAGGGTTGACACCACCACGATATGGCTGAAGGTGGCTGGCAGCAGGTGGCGAAAGATAATCCGGAAATCACTGGCCCCGGCAAGCTTGGCTGCGGTTACAAATTCCTCGTTGCGCAGTGAAAGCACCTTGCCGCGCAACTGACGCGCCAGCCAGGTCCAGCCGATCAAGGACAGAATGAGCGTGATCAGGAAATACTTGCGCAGCATGGGCATGTGTGGTGGCAGTGCATTGAATAACGCCATCCACAGCGGAATCGTGGGGAAGGAGCGCACCAGTTCGATCAACCGCTGGATCAGGTCATCGACCACACCGCCATAGTATCCCGACGCAATGCCCAGGACCGTACCGAACACCAGGCTGAACACCACGCCGATCAGACCAATTGACAGCGAGATCTGCGCGCCGTGAATAATACGAGAGAACATATCGCGTGAAGCGTCGTCTGTCCCCATGAAATAGATCGGAGCTTCTGGGTCTGCCGGTTGAAAGAGGTGGATGTCAGTCTCAAACAGCCCCAGCACGTTATAATCGTAGCCTCTGGCGAAGAACTTAATGGGCACCGGTTGAGTTTCGTCTACGACTAGTCCTGGCTCAAATGCTTCTGGTTCTTCGAGATCCACACGCCCAGGAGTAAACGTGAACTGCGGTGTCTCGGTCTCCTCTGGTTCGGGCTTTTCTTCTGGGGCGATTTTATAGATGTGTGGCATAAACCGGCCATCGTCCATTAACCGGATGCGCTGTGGTGCCTGGTTGATCAACTCGCCATGTAGCAAGTATTCGTCAGCCGGGTAGGGCGCAAAGAAGCCTGGAGCCAGCGCACACACGTAGTAGATCAAGATGATGACGCCACCCAGAAAGGCCACACGGTTGCGCCGGAATTTGCGCCACATCAACTGCCACTGCGATGCCGCATACAGGACCTCATCAGGCTGAACGGCTTTCTCGTCTAGCGGTTCAGCATCCACCACATCCAGCGCGTCAATAGCGCTTTGTTCATATTGTTCGTATAGCCCTTTAGACTGTAATTCTAAGCTGTTCATGAGTACACAATCCTTGGATCGGCCCATGCCAACAATATGTCGGCGATCAAATTCGATATCAACAGCAATGCACTCATAAACAACAGAATGGTGCCCGCCAGGAAAATGTCCTGATCGCGTAGTGCGCTAAACAGCAGGGGCCCCGTCGTCGGCAGAGTCATCACAATCCCAACGATGGTTGACTGGGAAACAACCTTGGGTACTTCCAACGCCATCACGCTGATTAAAGGATTGATGGCGACGCGTACCGCATATTTGTTCACAACCCGGTCCTCGCGGAGTCCCTTGGCGCGAGCTGTGGTGACATAGGGTTGCCCCAGTTCGTCCAGCAAGTTGCCGCGCATGATGCGCTGAATCTGGGCGGTACTGGCCAGGGCTAGAATGATAGCAGGCGGGACCAGGTGTTGGATGTAGTCGGAAATCTTGGCTGCGTCCCAGGGTTCGCCCTGGAATTCCGACGAGTAGATTCCCCCGACATCGATATCCAAGACTGTAATACCCAATGCCATCCACAGCAGCGCCAACAAGAAGCTGGGCATGGACAGCCCCAAAAAACCGAGGAACGAGAAGATATGGTCGCCGATTCCATATTGGCGACGCGCGGCATAGATGCCCAGCGGAACGGCGATCACAACCATGAACACCAGCGACAACCCGCCCAACAACATGGTGTAGAGCATACGATCCCAAACAATAGGTAAAACATCACCCTGTTCGCCGAAAGAATAGCCAAAATCGCCTCTGGGAAAACCTTTAACCCATTTCCAGTACTGGATATATGGTTCTTCGGTTAGGCCATATTTCTCCGCCTGCAGCTTAGCCTGAGCCGTATCCTGGCCCGTACCCGACGCTTCCGAGCCTGCAAGAATGGTGAAGAAATTCCCTTCTGGCAATTGGACAATATAGAACGTAATCATCGAAATAAGTATCAGCGTGGGAATCATTCCCAGAACGCGCCTGATAATGTAGGCCGTCATCTTAACAACTCCTCAACTTCATAACGACTGTGGGCATTAGGCCCCAACCCTGCCATCAGATGACCGGTGATGGCTGGCAGAGCAAGCCAGTGCCTGCTCTGCCATATGGTCCGGATTACACTGCAACCTATTGTTCAATCCAGAATTGAGGCGGATCCATCGTACCGGGGGTAAAGACCAGCCAGTCGGAGGTGTGGAGTTCCATCACATTGTGGAAGTTGTTGTTGACAACCACCAGGCCGGGGATTTCGCCCACTGTACCGATCGTGAACAAGCCTTCAGTCGACCGGCGAACGATCTCGCGCGCGATCTCGAGTTGTTCGTCGGGATCAACGCTGGATTTGTAGTCATCGTACAGATCCATGACTTCTTGTAGATGCGGCGGCGGAGCTTCGCCCAGTTCGCCACCGGACTTGTACCAGACACCAAACGCCGGTCCCATCCAGGAACGTTCATCGAACGGGAACTGGTAGATCGGGTCTACCATCGGCACCAGGCCGCGATCAGTTTCCCACGTAGCGATCATGACTTCGTTCCCCGTGGCGCGCGGCCAGTAAACGTCGCGCGACATGGTTTCGAGCACGGTCGTCAAGCCGATGTCATTCCAGTTACCAACGATAACTTCCAGGGCGTTGGAGCTGGCCCCGGAAACCGCGTCGGTCGATTCCACGATGAGTTCGACGCGCGTGCCATCTTCGAAGTACCACGAATCGCCTTCCTTGACCAGTCCCGCTTCGGCCAGCAGTTCTTCGGCACGGGCAGGATCGTATTCGGCATAGTACTGCTCGATTTCCGGCTGGAACAAGGCGGAACTGCGAACCACGGTTTCGGTGCGCGGCACGCCCTGACCCAGGTAGGCGACGTTGTTGATCAGGTCACGGTCGATGGCCAGCGAGAGCGCCTGGCGGAATTCGAGCGTCTGGAACAAATCCCGATACTGCTCGTCGGAGTAGCTCTGGTTCGGGAACAAGGTCACACCCGAAGCCTGGGCTGTGGTCCAGAGCAGCAGGTAATAGTCGTTGTCTTCTGCCTGTTCCATGTAAACCTGAATCTGCGAGAAGTCGATGCGGCGATGCTGCATGTCCAACTCACCGGCGATAGCCATCAGGTTGACGGCGGTGTTGTCTTCGACCAGGGTGTACTCAATCCGGTCGATATAGGGCAACTGGTTGCCTTCGGTGTCGACTTTCCAGTAGTACGGGTTGCGCTCAGCTACCATGCGCGTCGCGCCTGCTTCCCATTCCGAAACGTGCCAGGCATACATCACGGGCAGTTCGGGGTTGAAGTTGAAAACTTTTTCTTCGAACAGCGCATAATCGGCTTCGTCATTGTACCGGGGGTGGAACTGTTCCAGGTAGTGACGCGGCGCGAAGAAGCCAAAGCGTTCGAAGCCAAGCGGCCACTGGCAGCCATGGAACGCCAGACCAACCGATTCGGCCAGACCATTCGGCGCAGCAAACTTCAGAATGATGGTGTTGTCGTCGACCCGTTCCAGTTCCATCGGTTCGCCATTGACAATCCACTCACTATGAACCGCATCGGTGATTTCAGGATCGTTCTCAATGTCTTCCCACCAGAAGATGACATCATCGACGGTGAACGGTTCGCCATCGGACCACCGCAGACCTTCGCGGAAGTACAGGGTCAGTTCGGTGCCGTCTTCCGACCATTCCCACCGTTCAGCCAGACCAGGCTGAATCGGGTCGGCAGGATCGCGCGGCCAGCGCAGGACCGATTCGTAAATCAGGCGACCCAGCGAGTGGAAGTCTTTGATACCCAAGAATGCACGATGCCAGGTGCCACCATACTGACCAACCGACTCAACGGGTTCGACCACCAATGGGTTGGCGGGCAAGCGTTCTTCAACCGGCGGCAGATCGCCAGCTTCGACCATCTCCTGGAGCATGGGTGCTTCATTGTAGCCGCCATCCTGTGCGGAAGCGGAGAAGGCCCCCAGCATGACGACGACCATTGCCAGAACGAGTAACAGACTTAATTTCTTAGACATGTAACGTGTTCCCCTCTTTGAGACTAAACAAGCATTATGTTTGAGTAGACGGTTGGTGCTAACGAGTTGGTTGCCGTATTGGACCTCCTTTGCATCATAGGCGAGAAGCGCTGTAGTGTCAGGACTGCAAAGTCGGACTACGGTGCGCTCTCACGGATAACGAGTTCGGGTTGGAAAATGACATTGGTACAGTCGTCGGTACAGCCATTGATGCGGGCCAGGAGCAGCTCCATCGCCTGGCTGCCCAGCTCATATTTGGGTGACCAGCACGTCGTCAGCGACGGATTTACGAGCGCGGACAACGGAATATCGTCAAATCCGATAATAGCCAATTCATCCGGAATCCGGCGCCCCAGTTGTTGACAGGCTTTGAGAGCCCCCACCGCCACCAGGTCGTTATAACAAAACAGAGCGGAGAGTTCGGGGTGATCAGACAGCAGTTCAAGCGTCTTTTCGGTACCATTTTCGACAACGGGCAAACATGCCTGCTCCCACTCTGGACGTAGCGGTATGCCAGCTTCGGTCAGTGCCTGACGGTACCCGGTACCGCGCTGTGCGCCGCTGAACGACTGCGTCGGGCCAGCCAAATACCCGATAGCCCGATGGCCGCTGGCGATCAGATGCTTCGTCGCAAGATAGCCTCCATAGGCATCGTCGAGCAGCATCTCGCCAATTTCGGTTGTGCCTGAGGGTCGGTTCACCAGGACTGCATGTGAATGAGCAGCCAAGGCTGAATGCAGATCAGCATCATCCAGACGCGAACTACATAAAATCACACCATCGACGTGTTTGTCGCTGAGCGATTGGAGAATACGCAGCTCGCGTTGGGGATCTTCTTCCGTATTGCACAAAAACACGTTGTAACCTTCGGCATAGGCCACGTGCTCAACGCCGCGGGCAACTTCTGAAAAGTAGGGGTTGGAATTGTCAATGACAACGAGCCCAACAGTACCTGTGCGGTCGGTGACGAGACTGCGCGCCAGCGTGCTGGGCCGGTACCCAAGGCGATCAATGATCTCTTGAACGCGTTGCCGGGTGGTTATGCTGATCCCGTCTTTTCCGTTAACAACACGTGAAACCGTCATAACCGAAACCTCGGCTTCACGCGCGACATCAGCCATTGTAATGCGGTGAGACACACTCCCCTCCTCGGCGTTAACGCTAACGTTAACGCTAACAGCAGCATATCACGGATTAAATATTTTTGTCAAGCTGTTAACCAGGCGGCGTTGAGCGGCACGGTTCGCAATGTACCGCAGTCAAACCCAATAACCAAAAAGCCTGACCACCACAGGTCAGGCTTGAGTGCGTGCGAAGGACTAATCAACAAGCGATCAGCGCTTCAGGCCGCGCTGGATCGCGGCGCTTTCCTGGCGCAACCGGTCTGCTTCGTCCTGATCGCCTAGCTTGAGCGCCACCGCCGCCAGGTCATCAAGCGCGTAGGCAGTGCCTCGTTGGTCCCCGATGTCGCGCCGGATCTCCAGGCTGGCCGTGAAGTGCTGGCGCGCTTCGGCAAATTCGCCTGCCGACAACGCCACCACCCCCAGCGCACTCAACGAGTCGGCCAAGCCAGGTCGATCCCCGATCTCGCGGTAGAGCTTGCGTGTTCGCCGATAATTCTGCGCGGCGTCTTCCAATCTGCCGGTATCAAACAGCACCCGCCCCAGGTTGTTCAGTGTAAACGCCATGCCCCGGCGATGCCCATACTGCTTAAAGATTTCGTAGGCTTCGTGGTAAAGCACAGTCACTTCATTTCGCGCGCCCATCGCGTACAGGATTTCGCCCAGGTTGTTCAGGCCAAACGCATGGCTGATCGGCGATCCAGATGTGGCGGCCATCTCGTTAAACTCGGCGTAGGTATGCTGCGAGATTTCATAGTCTCCACTCAGGTATTGCGCGTACCCCAGGTTGCCCAGGGAAAATAGGGTGAGTTCCTTGTTTTCACCCTGCCGCGCCAACTCCAAAGCGACGGCGGCGTGCTGCTGCGAGTCGGCGGAGCGTCCCACCATCATGGTCGCATAGGACACATTATTATGGGCCAATGCTAGCTCGATCGGATCTCGTTCCTGTTCGAAGAACGCTAATGCATCGGCAGCCAACTTATCGCTGAGTGCATAATCCCCCAACCGTCCGACTAGCGAGCTTTCGCGGTTACGAGCACGCCAATACAACGCCGTGTTTTTGTCGCCTTGCTCATTCAGCCGTTGGGCCAGGCCACGAAATGCCTGCACCCCTTCGCTGAGCATACTGCGCACGGTGTAGAGTAAATAGAGTGGGTGCAGCATCCGGTCCAACTCCGGGAAACAGCCTTGCCGCAGCGCCCAATTCCAACTCGCGCGGATGTTCTCAATTTCGACTTCCAGCATATCGACGGTTTTCTTTTCGCGCTTGCTATTGAACCGTTCCCCCGCTTCGTTCAGCACATTGGCATAGTAGGCAACGTGGGCGCGCCGTACCGCATATGTGTCGGCTTCCAGGCTTGCGAACTGCTCCTCGGCATACTGGCGCAGCAGCACATGTGGCGTGTAGCGGCCATCGGCAGCGCGACGAATCAACGACTTGTTGACCAGGGTCGTCAGGTTGCGCAGCGTTGCGCCAGTGACCGTTTGGGCCGCATCGCGCGTAAACCCGCCCCGGAATACGGAGAGCCGCATAAATACGGCTTGTTCATCGTCCGTCATCAGGTGCCAGGTCGAATCGAACACGGCGCGCAGGCTGCGATGGCGTTCGGGCACGTCCTGCAAATCCGTTTCCAGGAAGTCGAGGCTATCCTCAATTTCTTGCACAACTTCCTCAATCGGCAGCATTTCCAGCCAGGCCGCTGCCAGTTCGATCCCCAGCGGCATACCTTCCACCAACCAGCAGATATGCGCCACCTGTGGAGCGGTATCGCCATCCAGTGCAAATTCTGGACGGCTGCGCTGCGCGTGCTGCATAAACAACTGCACCGCCGGGAAAGTGCTGATTTCGTCTGGCGTCTGGCTCGTTGGCAAGATCATGCCCTGCACGTCATACACTTGCTCACCGCGCAGCCGCAGCCGCTCCCGCGAGATCACCACGACATTCACCTGTGGCGCTGCCTGCAAGATATCGACAATAATCGCTGCGTCGTCTATCAAGTGTTCGAAGTTATCCAGCACCAACAGCAGCGCTTTCTCACGCAAATAATCCATCAACTCATTTTTGGGATCAGCGCTGCCGCCAAACGTGAAGCCCAGGTTTTCGGCGACGGTTGATACGATGAACTGCGGATCGCTCACCGGGGCCAGAGGGATGTAAAATACGCCGTCTGCAAACCGGTCGTGCTCGCCGCTGGCGGCGGCCACTGCCACCCGCGTTTTGCCAATGCCACCCGGCCCCACCAGCGTGACCAGGCGAACAGCAGGATCGCGCATCAGGGCGCTGATTTCGGCCACTTCCTGGTCCCGCCCGACAAATGGCGTGGTGAAAGCCGGCAGGTTGTGGCGGGGAAGGACTGGCATATCGGTTGCGGGTGGAGTGTTGTCTTCGAATGGGGTCGAGAACCGTCCGGTTGTATCGGGTATCGGGCGGGCTGCGGGACGCAACTGCGTATCCAGGCCGTCGATAATGGCCTCCAATTCTGCACCGACCATTCGCATCCGGGGAATGCGCGCGTCGCGGTTTTTCTCTAGCATCCGGTAAACCAGGTCGAGCAAGGCCACTGGCACATCTTCCCGAAACCGCTCCAGTTCGGGGATCGGCTTGGTCAGGATGGACGTGATGACGGCAGGCGTGTGCGCTTCGTCAAATGGGTGCCGCCCCGCCAGCATCTCGTACAGTAAAATCCCAAACGACCAGATGTCGGAACGGACATCCGGCGCTTCGCCCAGGCTGGCTTCCGGGCTGAGATAGTCGAAGGTGCCGACCGTGACGCCCGCATCGGTTAACTCAGAGTCGCTGAAGTGGGCAATACCAAAGTCGGTTAGGCGCGGGGTGCCATCCGCTGCCAGCAGTACGTTGCTGGGCTTGATATCACGGTGGATGATCTTAAGGTGGTGCGCGCGGGTGAGCGCATCGGCCAGTTCGAGCGCGATTGCCAATACCTGCCGGATGGGAAGGTGGGGCTGTTTCTGCATGAGATCGGCCAGCGTGCCACCCGTGACCAACTCCATGATGATGTAATAGTTTCCGGCGTCCTCAAGCGTAGCCAATACCTTGACAATGTTGGGATGATTCAACTGGCGCAGCGCTTCTCCTTCGCGTGTGAAGCGCTCGATGATCTGTACGCTGCTGCGAGCCAGAGCCGGCTTGAGCACTTTGATCGCAATCGGGGTTTGGGTGCGCAGGTCTCGCCCGCTGTACACCTCACCCATGCCGCCCCGCCCGATCAACTCGGTGATCTCGAAATGCTCTGCTATTTTTTGTGGCTGGTCCATACTGACCGCCCCCTTTGTTCATACGACATCAGGGCGAATAAATCTCCATATATATAAAGATACACCCGCAAATCGTGGTTCTGCCATTTTCCAGCTCTCCCGTAATAATAAGTTAATTTCTGGATTTGATATGTTGCACAGGCAACACACCAGGCCCACCAGCAGACAATTGCACTGTCAATAAATTTCGCACTTGCGCAATTGTGTATTCCTGTTATAATGGTGTTTGTACGCAGTGTGAGGGTATGGCGTGGCCAGCCATACCATGTCCGGTTGCAACCTCCGCTTCTCTCGTCTTTTCCAGTCGTTACCACCTATCAGATCACACACAATAGAAAGAGATGTATTGCGATGAATCTGCGCAAACGACGGCAAAAAATACGAGCTATCTACGAGGAATATCCCCAGCAGTTTTGGCTGCTGGTCGGCGTGACGTTTATTGACATGGTCGGCAATGCGTTGATTTTTCCGTTTTTCGCCCTGTTTATCACCGATCGCTTCGACGTTGGTATGGCCCAGGTGGGCATCATCTTTGCGATCTTTGCAGGATCGGGATTGGTGGGGAGCACCGTCGGGGGCGCACTGGCCGACAAGATGGGGCGCAAAGCCATCGTGCTCTTTGCGCTGGTCATGAGCGCACTGGGCAACCTCGTGATCGTCACCATCACCAATTTCCAGGTCTTTTACCTTATCGGGGCTTTGCTGGGCATGTTGGGCAGCATCGGTGGTCCGGCCCGGCAAGCGATGGTGGCGGACCTGCTGCCCGAAGAAAAACGCGCCGAGGGTTTTGGCATCTTCCGCATTTCGTTCAATCTGGCGGTGGTGTTTGGGCCGTTGATCGGGGGCTTGTTGGCAGGGATATCATATACGCTGATCTTCATTGTCGATGCGATCACCAGCATCGTCACCGCTACGATCCTGTTCTTTGTGCTCAAGGAAACCAGGCCGGAAGCAGCGGAGGAAAACGCGGGCGAGAGCCTGGTGCAAACCTTCCGGGGTTATGGGCAAGTGCTGCGCGATATGCCATTTATGACGTTCGTGCTGCTGGGGATGCTGGTACACCTGGTCTATGTACAGATGAATACCACGCTGCCGGTGTACCTACGCGATATGCACGGGGTGCCGCCGCAGGGCTACGGCATTATCTTGAGCATGAACGCGGCGATGGTGGTGTTTTTCCAGCTTGGCTTCACGCGCCATCTGCGCCAGCGCGGGTATCCCTACATGCTGGTGCTGGCCGCAGGCAGCTTCCTGTACGCCATAGGCTTTGGCATGTACGGGTTTGTGTCGGTGTTTGTGCTGTTCATGGTGGCGATGGTGATCATCACGATTGGCGAGATGCTGGTCGTCCCGGTCGGGCAGGCAGTCGCAGCAGGGTTTGCGCGCGACAATATGCGCGGGCGTTATATGGCCATCTTTGGCTTTACGTTCAGCATCTCGACGGGCCTGGGCACGTTCCTGGCCGGGCTGATCATGGACAACGCTGATCCCAACTGGGTGTGGTATCTCGGTGGGATTTTGGCTGCATTCTCGGCCCTGAGCTATGCCTGGCTGCATCGTTACCTGACCGCCAGCAAGCGCGCAGTCGCGGTGGCCACGTCCTAAGATTGTCTCTGGGTGGAAACAAACGGGGTGGCGACGATTACCCGGTCGTGCCTCCAACGCCTACCCCGTATGTTGAATGAACTGCGGTTGCAGCCGAATCTGTGGCCGCAGTTTCGTCTCAATTTTATCCCGGCCAGTAGCGGTTGTGTTAGAGCACTAGCACGCCCAGCCACACCACCAGCACCACGTTCGCGCCGATCAAGAATCCTGTTTGCAACCGGCCACTCAGGTCCACCGTCGGACTGCCGCGCAGGTCGCGGGTTGGCAAGATTAGGGCTGTCACCGGCATGGCGACGAGGCATAGGCCAACAGTCCACAATGGCCACACACCGATCCCGACTGCGACCAGCCAGCATACTAGCGCCACTCCCAGGCAGGCGTACATTACCAGCCGGGTGCGACGCAATCCTAAAAAACTCGCTGTGTTATGTAACCCCGCCGCCCGGTCAGCGGCATAGTCACGGACCTGGTTGTAAAATTGGCCATAAGCCGACACCAACCCCACACCCAGCGCAATCAACCAGCTCTCGGCCAGGCTGCGCGCGAATGCGGCATAACCCGCCAGGAACAGCAGCGCGCTCAGCATCAGCGCATGGGATACCACGTCCACCACCGGCAGCGCTTTGAGCCGCACCCTGTGCCAGGAGTACAGCAGCGCCAAAACTACCGTCAGCGCGCCGGTTGCCAGCACTACGCTACCCAGCATCACATACCCCAGCAGCGCCAGTCCGCCCACGACCAGCGCTGCGATCCAACCTTCCCGCACGGTTAAAATACCACTGGCGACAGCGTTGTGTTGTACACGTTCGGGGGCGCGGGCATCGTCCGCTGCATCTTCGGCCTCGTTGATCATAAACGCGAACGTGACCGCCAGCGTATTGGCCAGCAGCACAACCACACCGCGCCACACGTTCCCAGCCGAAGTATGTGAGTGCTCCAACGCGAGGTTGATGCCCAACAGAGTCAGCGGGACAGTGAACACAACGTGCTCTCGCCAGCGGGAAAGCAATACCAGTCCGGCGATTTTGTGCTGCACCTGGCGGGAAGTCAGTTCCGCCATCTACGGCCACTGCCCCCTGGCGACATAGCGCTGGTCGCTGTCTTCCACCGCCACGTCCTGGTATCGGGCCGCCACCAGCATCTCGTGCAGTTTTTCGCCTGGCGGCAGCCAATCATACGCAATCGGGCCGCCAACACGGCTGTGGATGGCGTTCACTCGTTCGCGTGAGTTGTTGTGCAGAATCAGCAAGCCCCCACCCGGCACCAGCACGCGACCGATGGCTCGCAGCGCGCCCGCGCCATCCGCGAAGTGCGGGAAGCTGTTGTGGCACACCACTAGGTCGAATGCACCGTGGGTGGAAAATGGTAGTCGGTGCACATCCGCCTGCACGAGCCGCGCATCGGGGCAGCGCTGGCGGGCGTATTGCAGCATGGTGTGCGCCAGGTCAATAGACACCAGGCGCGCAGCGGACGCATACTCCTGCAGCAGCGGGATCAAGATGCCGGTGCCCGTGCCGATTTCCAACACCGAACTGGCAGACGCCAGATCGTCTGCAAATGGCACCAAAAACGCACGCAGCGTGGCGGTCAGGTCGGCGGGCATCATATCGTCCCAACTGGCGGCGTGTTGCTCAAAATGGTCGCGAATGGCGTGGGTCATAGCGTCTCCGATACAGAAAGACATCCCCCACTCGGCAACGATGGGGGATGTCGGACAGGCGTGATCTAGTCGCGGATATCCAGGCCAGTGGGCTCACCGACGATGAACTGGTGCTTGTTGTAC